>JABCZC010000029.1 GCA_013289875.1 Acidobacteriota bacterium
AGCGCCGTGCGGCATCGATGGCCCAGTATTCGAGAAAAGAACAATCAGCCCCTCGTATTTGCCTTTAAGACGTTCCTCGGCGCGTGCTCCAACCATAACGCCAGCCACTGATTGGATGCGAACATTTCATCCAAGCAATGCCCTGCATGCCCGACACGCGGCGGCATGCCACTCCTATACTAAAGACAGATGGTGACGCTTTCCAAAACCCCCGCTGTCCGGCCATTCTCGGATCGATACTCGCGACAGGTGCTGTTTCCCGGCATCGGCGAAGCGGGGCAGGAGCGGCTCAGTGTCGCGCACGTGGCGCTCGTGGGATGCGGAGCCACCGGAGCAGCCGCGGCCAACCTGCTTGCGCGAGCCGGCGTGGGTACTCTCACCCTGATTGATCGTGACTTCGTCGAAGAAAGCAACCTGCAGCGCCAAGTGCTTTTTGACGAAGCCGATGCCCAGGACGCCTTGCCCAAAGCGGAAGCGGCCCGGCAGAAAATTGCGCTCTTCAACAGCGAGGTCGCGGTTCATGCGCATATCGCCGATCTCACCCACGGAAACATCCATGCTCTCTTGACCGGTGCCGACATCGTTCTCGATGCCACCGACAATTTCGAAACCCGCTATCTCGTCAACGACTACGCGGTCGAGCAGCACAAGCCCTGGATCTATTCCGCCGCCGTGGGCTCATATGCCGTGACGATGAACATCCTGCCCGGGGAAACTGCCTGCCTGGCCTGCATCTTCCCGAAGCCGCCCACCGGGACCGTGGAGACCTGCGACACAGCCGGCATCCTGAACTCAGCGGTCAACCTGGCGGCATCGATCGCTGTAACCGAGGCGATCAAGTTTCTCGCCGGCGCGCGCGACCGGCTGCGGCGCACTCTGCTCTCCTGCGATCTCTGGACCAATGAATGGTCCTCGGTCTCGTCAAGCCATCCAAGAGCGGACTGCGAAGTCTGCCAGAGCCGCAACTTCCTGCATCTGCGCGGCGAGGGCCGTCCGCACGTCACTCTTTGCGGACGTAATTCCGTGCAGATCCACGAACATGGCCGTCCGGTCGATTTCGGCGAACTCGAAGCCCGTCTCAAGCCCCATGGACAGGTCCGGTCCAATAACCTGCTCCTGCGCTTCGAGCGTGGAGAGCACACATTGACCCTTTTTGCCGATGGACGGGCCATTGTTCAGGGGACCACGGACGTCGCCTTGGCCCGTAGTCTGTACGCCCGCTTCATCGGCTCCTGAAGCGGAAACTCCCTGGCGACGGTCACCGGGCAACTCTTCCGGTCTTAACCGCTTCCAACAGTGATATTGCTTTATAAATCCCCTTTTTTCTTTGAAAACCCATGGACCCGACGTCGCAGCGATCGCTCTCCAGCTTGCCAGAAGTCGCCGCTCATGGAATTCTCACTCAAGCAAAGGACTTTTTAATGAGCGCAGGCCAGACAGAATCGAAGCCCGCCCAACATCACCTGCGACGCAATCCGCCGATTGTCGGCGAAGCGGAAGCCATTGCCGCCGCACAGGCGGGAGACGAAAAAGCCTTTGAAACGCTGTATGCGCTTCATAAACGGCGTGTTTATTCGCTCTGTCTTCGCATGCTCGGCAATGTAGCCGCGGCTGAAGATCTCACGCAGGACGCCTTTCTTCAGCTCTACCGCAAAATCGGCACCTTCCGCGGCGACTCGGCCTTTTCCACATGGCTGCACCGCCTGGCGGTAAACGTGGTGCTCATGCACCTGCGCAAAAAAGGCCTGCCCCAGATCTCTCTTGAAGAGGCACTTGAGCCCTCGCAGGATGACGGTCCACGCAAGGACATCGGTGCTCGCGATCTTCGGCTATCGGGCTCCATCGATCGCGTTACACTCGAACGAGCCGTAGAAAATCTCCCTCCAGGTTACCGACTGGTCTTCGTTCTCCATGATGTGGAGGGCTACGAACACAATGAGATTGCCGATATGCTGTCCTGTTCTATCGGTAACAGCAAATCGCAACTACACAAGGCGCGAATGAAACTCCGCGATCTGCTGCGTACCGGACAGCGGAAAGAGGCCGCTGTATGACAGAGAAGAACCCCCAAGAACCCACCTTGACCGACTGTGCAGATTTCCAGGATCGACTGCCTGAGTTGTTTGAGACAAATGCCAACCTTAGCGATGAAGAGCATCTGAAACATTGCGAAAACTGCACCGCTCTGGTGCGCGACCTCGAATACATTGCCCAGCAGGCAAAATTGCTCCTGCCTATCCACGATCCCAGCCCCACCGTCTGGGACAACATACGGTCGGCTATCAAGAACGACGCGACTCAAAACAGCACCTCGTCCTCTGCCCGCTCTGCGACATAGTTGCCCCGAAGATCGAATCGACGCTCCGGTCCTTATAATGCGTACAACGCATGAGGACCGAGACCAATCTGCCGGTAACCGTTCGACGCATCGTGCTTACCGGATTCATGGGCGCGGGTAAATCCACCATCGGCGCGCTACTCGCGCAGAGACTCGGCTGGCGCTTCCTCGACACCGACGCAATCATTGAAGCCCGCACCGGCGCCACCATCGCGCGACTCTTCGCGCAGCGCGGTGAGACGGCCTTTCGCGAGCTTGAGACTGAAACCATCCGAAATCACTCTCACACCGAATCCCAGGTCCTTGCTCTTGGCGGCGGAGCCATTGAGGCCGAAGCCACGCGCCAGGCCCTGGCCCGGCTCGAGCACGCCTGCATCGTCTTTCTTGATGCCCCGCTCGAAGTGATGGTCGCCCGCTGCCTCGCGCAGCCTGCTGCCGTGGAGCGACCCGTACTCGCTGACCGCGAACAGCTGGCCGCACGCCTGACTGCGCGGCTCCCTCACTATCGACAGGCGCATCTCACCGTCGCAACCTCAAAGCTCGACCCTCAGGCGGTCGCCGACCATATCCTTGAGGCCCTGCAGGATCGCTGCGCTGCCCCACGTGTCACCACCCCTCAAAAAGAAGGCGTTGCCACCTCATGAGCGAAACCGAGCTAAAGGCAGTCCTGACCAAAGATCTCCAGGTGACAGAGATTTCTCATTCAGAATCAGCTCGGCAAAGAGCTGCTCACGCCAATATTCTCTTCGCTTTCGCCGTAGCCCTCGCGCTCTACACCGCGTGGCATTTGATGGTGGTCCTTGAGCTGATTTACGTCAGCGCTCTTTTTGCTGTGGTGCTCATGCCGGTCATGCGAGCCATCATGAAGCTGCACATCGGCAAATGGAGCCCCGGCCGCGCCTCAGCCATATTCATCCTGCTGCTCATTGTGGCCGCATCGACGGCGCTCTTTTTCCTGGTTGCTCTTCCCCCCGTCATTCGCGATATGCGCCTGTTCGTAAATGAACTGCCGACGAAGGGACCGCAGATGCTTGCCCGCATCCAGGATTTGCCGCTCACCCGGCACGTCGATCTGACCGCGCTCAATGCCAGGCTGCAGGACTTTGCCTCCAACTTCGCCAGCTATATCTTCTTTTCCATCAAGTCCTGGGCCACCATGCTCTTCAATGTCATCACCGGCATTGTCCTCACCATTTACTTCATGCTGGAGGGCGACACGGCCTATTACTGGCTGCTTTCCTTCTTTCCCGTAGATAAGCGCAAGCGTCTCGACACCACTCTCGCCCGAGCCGAAGTCCGCATGGGCAAGTGGCTCCTCGGCCAAGGATCACTCATGCTGGTCCTGGGTCTCAGCAGCATGATCGTCTTCGTTTTCCTGCACGTTCGATACGCTTACGCGCTGGGCGTACTGATGGGCCTCTTCAACATCATCCCCATCGCCGGCGCCATCGTCTCCATGGCCCTGGTTGTCATGATCGCGGCTATCGACTCCTGGGGACGCGTCGCCGGCGTGCTCATCTTTTACGCAATCTACTCCCAGATCGAGACCTCCTACCTCACGCCCCGCATCATGCGCCATAGCGTCGACCTCGCCGGTCTCGCCATCCTCATTGCGCTGCTGATTGGCGCTTCCGTGGCCGGCATTGTCGGCGCCATGGTTGCCATCCCCACGGCTGTGCTGGTCGCCGTTCTGCTCAGCGAATACGCCGTTGTGCATGAGTCCATCATTTCCGAGGCCAAGCCGCTCAGCAAAGTTCTGTGACCGCTGCGGCTGCTGGACGGCTCATTGTTATCATGGAGTGTGAACCCCGCACCCCAGCTCGCCGAAACGCAATTTTCGGAAACTGTGACCGTTGAGCCGGTCCTCGCACCGTCCTCGGTGAAGTCGCCGGAGCACGTCGAGCATCTGCACGCGCCGCGCGCCGGCGAGACGGCATCCCGCATCGCCGATTACCGCGAACTCTTCAAAGTGCGCGTCACGCTGATGGTCGTGATGACTGCCTGGGCCGGCTTCTACCTTGGGTCGATGCAATCGGGAATCAGCAGCGTCCAGCCTGGACTGATTGAAGCCCTGTTTGGGATCGCCCTCGTCTCCGCCGGTTCCGCTGCCCTGAACGAATGCCTGGAGCGCAAGCTCGACGCGAAAATGATCCGCACCTCACGGCGTCCCATGGTTACGGGACGCATCGGCCTGGCCCACGGAATCACCGCCGGCCTCGCCGCCATCGCCATTGGCTCCATCTGGCTGGCCCGCGAAACCAACCTGATTACCGGCACGCTCACGCTCATCACCGCCTTCACCTATGTGGCCATCTACACTCCGCTCAAGCGCTACACCAGCCTGGCCACCTTCATCGGAGCCTTTCCCGGAGCCATGCCGCCGCTCCTTGGCTGGACCGCTGCCCGCGGACGCATAGAATGGCCGGCTGTCGCCCTTTTCGCGATCCTCTTCATCTGGCAGTTCCCCCACTTCATGGCCATCGCCTGGCTTTATCGGGAAGACTACGGACGCGCCGGCATCCGCATGCTCCCCGTCGTCCAGCCCGACGGCTGGTCTACCGTGTTCGAAGCTCTGACCTACGCCGTTCTCATGATCCCGGTCAGCCTGCTGCCCGTCTATCTGCACATCGCCGGGCCCTATTACGGAGTCGCAGCCGGGCTACTCGGCCTCGTCTACCTCGGTTACACCATTCGCTTTGCCCGCATCACCCGCGCCCGCTCGACCATCGAGTCGAAGATGTACGCTCGCGATCTGCTCAAGGTGAGCGTGATCTACCTGCCGCTGCTGCTCACAGCGCTCATGCTCAACGCAAAGGGAAAGTGATTTTCGAAGAAGGACGAAGGATGCAAGCGACGATTGAAACCAAGGGCCCTGAATCGATAAACCCTATCGGCCCCACCGTTGCCGCGATCATCATGGTCAGCGCCCTGGCCAGCGCACTCATCTGCTGGCTGGTGTATTTCCATGCGCCCACCGACGTCGCCGGAACCCACCTGCTGTTCCTTCCAGCGACAAATGCGCTGCTGAACGGACTCAGCACCATCGCGCTGCTCACGGGCTTTGTCTACATTCGCCGGCGGCAAATTCCGAAGCACCGCGCAGCGATGTTCACCGCCTTCTTCTTTTCGTCGATCTTTCTCGTGTCCTATCTGGTGAACTTCACGCTGCACGGGGAGACGAAGTTCCCGCGCGGCAATCCCCTGTGGCCTTTCTATTGGAAGCTGCTGGCCTCGCACATCGTGCTCTCGGTCATCGCTTTGCCGATCATCCTGATTACCTTTTTTCTCTCGCTTTCGGGCCGTTTCCCGGCGCACAAACGTATGGCCCGCTGGACCTTTCCCATCTGGCTCTACGTCTCGGTTACGGGCGTGATCGTTTACGCCATGCAGGCGGCCTGCCGCTGAGGATGTCTCGAATGCCGCTGGTGATGAAACAAGAGCCGAATGGAGAAGCAGAGAGATCGCTCCGCAGCGAGCTGCGTCTGGAGGAAAAATCCGGTCCGCCGCCGAACGATCCTCCGAAGGACGACGGGACCCGCCAGCTGTTGCAGAGCGGAGGCTGGACGATCGCTGCCGGCCTGCTGGCCGCGTTCCTGATGTCTACCGTGTTCGGAGGCATTACCCGCCAAGGCCCGCACACCAGCTCCGGCTGGTTGGCGCTGATCGTCTCCCTTATGTGCCTGCCCTTTGGGTCACTCTTGTTCCTGCTCGGTGCGGCAAAGTGGTTTCGCAACCGCCGGCTGCAGCGTCATCAGCGGAGTCTCCGTTAGTTCTCAACCCTTCGTAACTCGTCTTCGCGCGGCCCACGGAAGTTGCGAAATCCGTCGTACCTTGGTCCCTGTTATCCTTCTCTGAACATCCTTTGGAGTAACCCCAGTCATGGCAAGAAGCGTCAACAAAATCATCCTTCTCGGCAACGTAGGCAAAGACCCTGAATTCCGCGCGACTGCGGGCGGCACGACCGTCGCCAACTTCTCTCTCGCCACCACCGACCGCACCAAAGACCAGACGGGAAACTGGACCGATCGCACCGAATGGCACAATCTGGTAGCCTTCCAGCGCACAGCCGAAATCGTCCGCGACTACGTGAAAAAGGGCTCGAAACTGTATATCGAGGGCAAGATCCAGACCCGCTCGTGGGACGACAAGACGTCCGGGGAGAAGAAGTACCGCACAGAAGTTCTGGTCAACGAGCTCGTGCTCCTCTCCGGCAAGGGCGAAGGTGGAAGCGAAGGCGGCGGAGGCTACAGCAGGAGCGGCAGCAGCTCGTACGATCAGCGCAGCTCCGGCCCTTCCGATGACCTGGTTAACTCTACCGAGATCACCGATGACGACATTCCGTTTTGAAGACCGGTTCGAGTACAGGCGTTCGAGTCCTGGACCCGAACGCCGTCGCGCCCGTCCTCCGCTTATTCCTCGGCTTATAGGCGGCTAACCCGAAGTCAATTCTCAGTCTCTTACTTAAGAGAATTGGGGGTGCCTATGATCGCCATTATTGGCCTCGTGTGTGTCGTCCTTGTGCTGTGCCTTGTTCTTGCGTTGAGAAGCCCTCTCACGCGAAAACCGGCACCGCGCCCGAAGCCGGGCGAGGCTCACCCTCAAGGTCCACGGGCTTCGGGCCTTGATTAGCGATTAGGTTCTGAGGGCTTCGCCGAATCAAGGCGGGCCTCGGTTCCTCCGCCAACTGCCTGGTCAAGCCGCTCCTTCGCCGCCGCAAGGCTGATGTCATGCGGAACGGGCCGGAAGTCGGTCCGCACCTCCCGCTGGTCTTTCCCCACATTGTGGAAGAGCAGCACCCGGCCCTGCACGTGAACCTCGATCAGGCTCGCCTTCCAGCGCGTCGGGCTCACCTGCTCGCGCTGTATCTCGAAGGTCCCGCCCTTCGCCACATAGCCCAGAAGGCCGTAACCGAAGTCCACTCGGTCCATCAGCTGGCCTTTGATGGAGATCAGACGCTTCAGTCGCCGATTCACCACCAGGGTACCGCTCAACCCATGAACAATCCGCCCATCGTAGCTTGACGGTGTAAACGCGGGGTTGGGGCGAAACGAAAGATGCACCAGGTCGCCGTTGCTTAGACCGGCGTATTCATAAAGAAATGCCTGAGGAAGCATCTCGATCACTTTCCGCATCCGCTCCTCGTCTTTGAGGTGGTCCTGCTGTACCCGCGCCATCGCGCTCGGGTTGTTGACAAGATCGTTGAGCCGCTGCTCCTCGCTCCTGCGCTCGTCCGCATCCAGCCGCCTGCCATGATCGGCGATCACGCGAAAAATTGGCCCCTCCGGCGTTTCCACCTGCTCACGAACTACGTCCTGCGACCCCGCAAGGCGAGTACTGCGATACTGCCAGAAGCTGTCAGACTCACGGTCCTGGAGCTCGTTGTACACCACGTCCGCAGCCAGCTGCTGCGCGGATTGGGTCGGAGTCCGGTCCTGCGCCTGCACGAACGTGCTGAGACCGAGCAAAACGACTACGAAATATGCGCGTGGGTGCATAATGCGTATTGCCTCCATCTTCACATGATGCAGGTGGCCGCCATATGGATTTGAACGATCCTTGAGCACAGCATCCTCCACTTCGCGTAACGCAATGCGAGCGGGGCTGTTAAATGCCGCAAAATATGTGCAAATTCCGGGAATTTCCGTAACCTTCCTGGTTCTCTCGAACATCACAAAGCGAATCCACGCCACCCGATCATTAGATCGGGCAATCTTCCCGCCGGTTGCTACACTTAAGCCATGCTCGACGAAGTATCCTTCCGCCGCAACGCCGATCGCGCCATCGAATCACTTAAGCAAAGCCTTATTGATGCCGAAGAAGACGGCGGCTTCGAAGCCGAAGAGCAGAACGGCGTCCTGAACATCGTATTCGACAACCCTCCGGCGAAGTTCGTCATCACGCCTAACGCACCAGTACGGCAGATCTGGATTTCCGCCCTTTCCACCAGCTTCAAACTGGACTGGTCTGAAGACGCCAACGACTTCGTCTTTCCGAAGGACTCTCTGACGCTCAAGCCGCTTGTAGGCAGGCTGATCAATGAGCAGCTGGGTGAGGACTCGGTCAGGCTTGAGTAGTCGCAAAGATGGAGCGCATGACGGACAACTCAAACAACGAACGTGACCGTTGTCCATCGCAACAGGAGCAGCGCTGGGACGAGCAGATTCTTCACCCCACCCTCGATAAGTCTCCGGAGCGCCCCATCGGTGCGGCGACCGGCGTTAATCTCGATGCGAGCGGCCAAGCACGCTTCACTACCATCTCTGGGGTCCCGATCCGCCGCCTCTATACCGAAGCCGATCTGCCCGAGGATCTGGATCAATCTCTACCCGGCGAACCGCCTTACACGCGCGGCATTCACTCCAGCGGCTACCGCGGCAAGCTCTGGACCATGCGCCAGTTCTCCGGATTTGCCAGCCCGGAAGAGACCAACCTTCGCTATAAATATCTGCTTGCCAACGGAGGCAGCGGCCTCTCCGTCGCCTTTGACCTGCCTACGCTTATGGGCTGCGACTCCGACGATCCGGAAAGTGAGGGCGAAGTCGGCAAGTGCGGCGTGGCGATTGACTCGCTCGAAGACATGGAGACGCTCTACTCCGGCATCGATCTCGAACAGATCACGACCTCAATGACCATCAATTCGCCTGCCAGCATCATCTGGGCGATGTACCTGGTGGTCGCCGAAAGGCAGGGCGCGGACTGGGGCCGCATCTCCGGAACCCTGCAGAACGACATCCTCAAGGAGTACATCGCGCAGAAGGAGTACATCTATCCGCCCGCGCCCTCCATGCGCCTGGTCGTCGATACCCTCGAATTCGGCGCGCGCTTTACCCCTCGCTTCAACCCCATCTCCATTTCCGGATACCACATCCGCGAGGCCGGCTCAACGGCACTGCAGGAACTGGCCTTCACCCTCTACGACGGCGTCGAGTACGTCGAATGGGCGCTGCGCCGCGGCCTGAACGTCGACGACTTCGCGCCGCGCCTCAGCTTTTTCTTCAACTCGCACAACGATTTCTTTGAGGAGATTGCCAAATTCCGCGCCGCCCGCAAAGTCTGGTACCGGCTCATGACGGAACGCTTCGCAGCAAAGAATCCGCGGTCGCACTGGATGCGCTTTCACACCCAGACCGCCGGCGTGTCGCTCACCGCGCAGCAGCCGAAGAACAACATCGCGCGCGTGGCCCTGCAGGCTCTCGCTGCCGTGCTCGGCGGAACGCAGTCGCTCCACACCGACGGCTTCGACGAGGCGCTCGCCCTGCCTACCGAAGACGCAGCACGGATTGCGCTGCGCACACAGCAAATTCTCGCCCACGAATCGGGTGTGGCTGCCGTCGCCGATCCGCTCGGCGGTTCCTGGTTCGTCGAGCGCATGACTCTCGACATGGAGCACGGCGCCTTTGAGTATTTTAAAAAGCTCGACAATCTTGGCGGCATGGTCAAGGCCATCGAGCAGGGCTATCCGCAGAAAGAAATTGCTGAGGCCAGCTATGCCTACCAGCGCTCCGTCGAAACCAAGGAGAAAACCATTGTAGGCGTCAACGAATATGCCACCGACGAGCAGCCGCAGAAAATTCTCTACATCGACGAGTCCGTTCGCGAGGCGCAGACAAAAAAGCTCCGCAAGCTGCGTGCCGAGCGCTCGAACGATGCCGTCCAGTCCACGCTGAGCGCCCTCTGCCGGGCTGCTGAGCACGAACCGCAGGCCGCAGACAACGGCATCTGCAGCGCGAATACCATGCCGTATCTGCTCGACTGCGTGCGCGCTTACGCCACAGTCGGAGAAATCGCCGGAACGCTCAAACAAGTGATGGGCGAATATCGCGAAGTCAGCATCGCCTGATTTATCAGCAAAAAATCGCTTTATCTCACCTCAATTCCGCGATGTTTTTCTAGTTACTTGGCTCACAACGTGCTAAAACTTCGCCTATGAGCAAGGACAAGCAAATCCCGGTCGCAGAAGGCGGTCCCATCAATCTGCGCCGGCTTTCCGAGATTCTGCATCTTTCGCAGACGACCGTCTCGCTCGTTCTGAACAATTCCCCGGCGGCCAAGTCAATCCCTGCCGGCACGCGGACCCGTGTCTTCGACGCAGCGCGCAAATTTCAATACCGGCCTAACTACTTTGCCCGCTCCCTGCGCCGCAGCCGCAGCATGTCCGTTGGCGTGATGGCGCCCGACCTGAGCGAAGGCTACTTTACTCTGGTCATGCAGGGCGTCGAAGAGTACTTGCTGCGCTCGCACTACTTCTATTTCGCCGCCAGTCATTATTGGAAGCCCGAGCTGATGCAGCAATATCCCCGTATGCTCACAGAGCGCGCAGTCGATGGATTTCTGCTGCTGAACACTCCCGCAACCGAAGTACACAGCCCTTTGCCCACCGTGGCCATCTCTGCGCACAACAATGCCGCCGGCGTGACGAACATCGTGCTCGATCACAAAAAGGCCGCAGAGAGCGCGCTCGAGCATCTGCACCAATTAGGCCATCGCCGTATCGCCTTCATGAAGGGACCGGAGATCATTCCCGACACCGAATACCGCTGGCGCGGCATTCTGCAAATGGCACACAAGCTGAAGATCGAAGTCCGGCCGGAGCTTTGCATTCAGCTCGAAGCCGACAGCTGGTCGCCCCAGGTTGGCTACGAGCCAATGAAGAAGCTCCTTCAGCGGACGCGCGACTTTACCGCCATCTTCTGCTTCAACGACATCTCCGCCATCGGGGTCAACCGCGCGATTTACGACGCAGGCTTGCGCGTTCCTGAAAACGTTTCCATCGTCGGCTTCGACGACATTATCAGCGCCGCCTATCAGAAGCCCAGCCTCACCACCGTGCGTCAGCCTCTGCGGGAGATGGGCTGCGCGGGCGCGCGGGTACTTCTGGACCTGATTGCGAATCCGCAGAAAGAGCCACCGGCGGAGCTTGTCATGCAGCCGGAACTCATTGTTCGCGAATCGACGGGACCCGCACCGGCAGCGGTAAACGGCCGCCAGCCGCGACGAGGTCTCCGCAAACAGGCTATTTAGACTCCAGACCCTTCCCTGCCTTCTCGAGAACAGTTACCGCCGCAGCCAAAGAACGACGGCTATCCTTCGACGACATCCGGCGAAAGATCGCAAAGAGCGACGGCGGATCTTCTTCGGGTCTCTGCGCTAACGCCTCCGGCACACCGGAGAGCACGCGATGCAGCACATCGGGGTTGACGCTGCTCAGCACCTTGCTCAGCACCAGAAGATTGCGCAGCGCGTCGACCGCCTCGGGTTGTATGGCGAGGCCGACGGCGTGCCTGACAACCTGATCGCCGGCACCCAGCAGGCCGCGCAACACATCCAAAGTGCCGCTCTCATGCAGTTGCTGCAGCACCTCATAGCCTGCAAGCACAGCCTCAGCATGCTCAACCGGAGCCTCGTCCAGACGGCGTTTCAATTCGTCACGCGCGTTAGGCGGAGTGGGCATCAATTCGATTGGCTTGGCCATCTTTGTCCCTCTCTAGCTGGTCTGGCTCTTGGTCTGGATTTGAACGAGTCCAATATCTGTACCAGGAGCGCGATAATCCGCGCGCTTCCATTTGCGCTCTACCTCAACGCCACTCTGGGGCGTGGGATGACCGTGGCGGAAATTCAAGGGCGGCAGCGGATTCGGACCCTTCCATGGCAGCGTCTTCATCTTCACCGCCGTTTCCTTGTATGCCGGCGTGTGGGTGGTGCGGTCCGTGTTATTTCCTGTGAGCAGGTTGACGGGATCCTTCGGCCGGTTGAGGGGCATGTAGACCTGCTTGCCTTCCACACGATCCGTCACTACAACCTGCGTGCGCAGCTCACCGTTGCGCGAGGTCACGTCCACCCATTGCCCGGTCGTCAACCCGCGCTCTTCCGCCATCGCTGGCGAAACCTCCATGAAGCCTTCCGGCGTCTCCGCGTGAATTCCCGGTACCCGATAGGTCATATTGCCTTCGTGGAAGTGTTCGAGCATGCGGCCGTTGTTCAGATGCACATCGTATTCATCATCGACGCTCTCGCACGGCTCTATCCACAGCAGCGGATAAAGCTTCGCCTTGCCGTCCGGGAAGTTGAATTTCTTGGTATAGAGAAGGGGCTGATCCGATCCGTCGACGGCCACCGGCCATTGCAGCGTCTTGTAGCCCGCGAGCCGATCGTAGGTCACGCCCGCGAACATCGGCGCGAGCGACGCCGCCTCGTGCATCACGTCCGCCGGATGCGTGTAGTTCCAGTCCGCCCCAAGCCTGCGGGCAACTTCCTGAATGATCCTCCAGTCAGGCTTGCTCTCGCCAAGCGGCTCCATCGCCTGATACAGCCGTTGAATCCGCCGCTCCGTGCTCGTGAAAGTGCCTTCTTTCTCCAGGCTCGGACTCGCCGGCAACACGACATCCGCATAGCGGCAGGTGAGACTAAAGAAGCAATCCTCGACAACGAAGAAGTCCAGCTTTTCAAAACCACCGCCGACAAAATTTGCATTCGAGTCGGCGCTGTACATGTCTTCACCGACCAGGTACATGGCCTTCAGCTTGCCGTTATAAATCGCTTCCACCATCTCATGATTATCGAGACCCTTCGTCGACGGCAGCTTCACGCCCCAGCCCTGTTCGTAGCGAGCGACCGCTTCGGGGTCATCGACCTTTTCGTAGCCTGGAAACATATTTGGCATGGAGCCAAAATCGCTCGCTCCTTGCACATTGTTATGTCCGCGCAACGGATATGCCCCAGTTCCCGGCCGCATATAGTTTCCGGTCACCAGCAGCAGGTTGGAAATGGCTGTCGACGTATCCGATCCGCCGCAGTGCTGCGTGACGCCCATCGCCCACAAAATGCACGCCGATTCCGCCACTGCGAATTCCTTTGCAACCTGCGTTAGAGTTTCGAGCGGCAATCCGCAAACTCGCGACGCAAAGTCCATCGTGAAGAGATCCAGGCTCTTCCGATACTCGTCAAGCCCATTCACCCACTGGTTCAGGAACTCGGTGTGCGCCAGCCCATTATCGAGAATGTAGCGGGCCACCGCCGAGAGCCAGACCACATCCGTTCCCGGAATCGGCCGGAAGAAAATATCCGCCCGGCGCGCCATCTCATGCTCGCGCAAATCCGCGACGATCAACCTCTGCCCGTTCAGCTTGTGCGCCCGTTTTACCCGCGTGGCCAGCACTGGATGCGCCTCCGCTGTATTGCTGCCCACAATCATTACCAGCGCCGACTGCGCGATATCGGTAATCGAGCCCGAGTCGCCGCCGTATCCCACTGTGCGGAACAGCCCCTGCGTCGCCGGGCTCTGGCAATAGCGCGAGCAGTTGTCGATGTTATTCGTGACCACCACCGCGCGCGCCAGCTTCTGCATCAGGTAGCTCTCTTCATTCGTGCACTTCGATGAAGAAATCAGTCCGATCGAATCCGGTCCATGCGCCGCCTTGATCTCTCCCAGCCGTCGCCCAATCAGATCGAGAGCCTCGTCCCAGCTCGCTTCGCGAAACGTCTCACCTTCGCGAATCAGGGGCTTCTGCAGGCGATCCGCACTGTTCACATAGTCCCACCCAAACTTGCCTTTGACACAGGTGGAGATGTTGTTCGTCGCTCCCTCGCCCGGTTCCACCTTGAGAATGTGCCGGTCTTTTGTCCAGATATCGAAGCTGCAGCCGACACCGCAGTACGTACAGACCGTCTTGGTGCGCTTCACACGCGCCTCGCGCATGGCGGCTTCCGTCTCAGAGAGTTGCAGGATCGGACCGTAGCCAATCTCCGGCTCGATGGCCTTGACGATGTCGATCATGCCCCACAGCGTGTCGCTTGGCAGTTTGGTGAAGTAGCCCGCGTGGCCAAGCATGGATTTTTCCATCAGCGCATTGCAGGGACAGACGGTGATGCAGTGGCCACAGGAGACGCAGCTCGACCCACCGATCTCGTGCCCGCCATCCCATAGCACGCGAGGATGCTCGTCTTCCCAGCGAATCGACAGCGTCTCGTTGACCTGGACATTCTGGCAGGCCTCCACGCAGCGCCCGCACAGTATGCATTGATTCGGGTCATAGCGATAGAAGGGGTTGGAAAGGTCTACTTCATAAGGCTTCGGCCGGTACGGATAGGTTTGATGCTCGACCTTCAGCATCGCTGCGGTATTATGCACGGTGCAATTACCGTTGTTGTTATCGCAAACCGTGCAGTAGAGCACATGGTTTGCCAGAATGCGATCGAAGGCTTCGCGCTGCGCGTCGGTCGCCGCACGCGACTCGGTCACGACCGTCATGCTGCCCGTGACCTTCGTCGCACATGCGCGGATCAGTTTCCCGTTAACCTCAACCATGCAGGTATCGCACGTTTGAATGGGCCCTAGTCGCGTGTGATAACACACGTGAGGAACGTTTATACCGCTGCGGTTGATCGCTTCGATCAGGTACTCGCCGTCGACAGCGTCGACTTGAAAGCCGTTTACCTCAATCTTGCAGGAATTCTGCGTACCGGCCGACGGGCGACTCGCCGCCGGCTTGGCTCCGTGAGGTGCTTCCGCTATGGGGTCCATTTGTCTCCTTGGATGCTCCGTACTGGAGACCGGGTTCGCCAAGACACATTGCTGACAGCTCAGCGCGATACTGACATTAGCGGATTTAGCGCGAGGCGTGCAAGTAACGTTTCCGTCAGGCAGGAAGCCGCGAAGGCTCACTCCTGAAGCTTCGCTCGGCCCTGCCGCATCCAAATTTCACACACCGCTTGCAGGAGTAAGAAATGGAATTCGTTCGACTCGGTTCAACCGGCCTGAAGGTTTCGCGCATCTGCCTCGGAACCATGACCTACGGCTCGAAAAAGTGGCGCGAGTGGGTTTTGGAGGAAGAAGAAAGCCGGCCGTTCATCCAGCACGCGCTCGAAGCCGGTATCAACTTCTTCGATACCGCCGACATGTACTCGGTGGGCGCGAGCGAAGAGGTACTGGGGCGGGCATTGAAGGACTTCGGCCCCTCGCGCGACAAGGTGGTCATCGCGACCAAGGTCTTCAATGCCATGGGCGAGGACCCAAACCAGCGTGGGCTCTCGCGCAAGCACATCATGCACGCCATCGACGACAGCCTGCGCCGCCTCGGCACTGACTACGTCGATCTCTACCAGATTCACCGCTTCGACTACGACACGCCAATCGAAGAAACACTCGAAGCGCTCAACGATCTCGTCCGCGCAGGCAAGGTTCTCTACATCGGCGCTTCGTCCATGTTCGCGTGGCAATTCCAGAAGATGTTGCACGTCTCCGACGATCTCGGCCTGGCGCGTTTCGCCACCATGCAGAACCACTATAACCTGATCTATCGCGAAGAAGAGCGCGAGATGAACCCGCTCTGCCGTGCCGAGGGCATCGGTCTCATTCCATGGAGCCCGCTCGCCCGCGGCTTCCTCGCCGGCAACCGCTCGAAGCAGAATTACGGAGAGACGGTACGCGCCAAGACTGACGATTACGCCAAGGGTCTTTATTACCGCGACTCGGATTTCACCGTGGTCGACCGCGTGACCGAAATTGCGAAGAAGCGCGGAGTCAACAACGCGCAGGTCGCGCTGGCCTGGATGCTCTCGAAGCCCGAGGTCACCGCTCCCATCGTCGGAGCCAGCAAGATGCACCACCTCGACGACGCTCTCAAAGCGCTCGAGCTACACCTCGACGTTGAAGAAATCAAGCCTCTCGAAGAGCCCTACGAGCCGCATCCTGTGCTTGGACACAGCTGAAGGCAGGGATTAGCAATTTGGGATTAGCCATTAGGCCCAGCGATAGTGGTTAGCAAAGGCCGGTGCTCCCGGCGAAGACGCCGCAGATTGACACGTTATCGGCCAGCGGCTAATGGCTAATCCTGTCTTCTTCCGGCTCCAGTATCTGCAGATCGAACTGCTTTTCCAGCAGACAGGTCATTTTGCCGATCCGCGCCAGCGCCCGCTGCAACGTGGAAACGGCGCAGGGCTCGACCGTCACCACAAACGGCAGGTTGCTCTTTCCATACCCCGGCTTTTGGAAGATAGCGTGGATGTTGATTCCCTGCTCCGCCAGCGCCAGCGCGATCTCCGCGATGATGCCGGGCTGATCGCTCACGACAAAGCGAATCGAGTGCCGCAGCAGAAACTCGCCGCCGATTGCGGTCTTTCTGCTCGGTAGATCCACGGCACGCGAACCGTGCGCGATGCCGATCACATCCGACACCACGGCCACCGCCGTAGGATGGCCGCCTGCGCCGTGGCCGGAAAACACCACATCGCCGCCATAGCGTCCGCCCACCAGCACCGTATTCTCCGTGCCGCGCGACCACGCGAGAGGCGAGGCCTTCGACACCAGCATCGGACCAACACTGGCCAGAACATCGCCACCACGCAACTCCGCGCGCGCAATCTGCCGGATGGTGCAACCCAGCTCGCGGGCATACTCAAAATCGATGGCGCTCACTTCGCGAATCGACCGGCAGGAAATCTGTTCCGGATCGATATCCGCGCGCAGCGCCAGCCGCGACAGAATCACCAGCTTGGCCCGTGCATCGTATCCGTCGACGTCCTCGGTCGGATCAGCTTCGGCGTATCCGTGTCCTTGCGCTTCCCTGAGCACATCCGCAAACTCCGCGCCCTCTTCCATCTTGCTAAGGATGAAGTTGCACGTGCCGTTCAGGATGCCCTCGATACGCGTTACCTGGTCGCCCGCAAGCCCCTGCTGCAGGCCGGGAATCACCGGTATCCCGCCCGCTACCGCCGCGCCGTAAAGCAAATGTGCGCCCTTTGACCGCGCCAGCTTCTCAAGCTCGATTCCGTGAAATGCAATCAGCTTCTTGTTCGCCGTGACCACCGACTTGCCGGCCTCCAGCGCGCGTCGCACCCACGTCCCGGCAGGATCGAGACCGCCCACAAGCTCCAGCACGACGTTCACGTCAGACGCGAGAATCGTCTCGAAGTCCTCCGTCCAGTGCACCGGCGACGGAACCCACTCCGCCCGCTTGCGCGCAACGTTGCGGTTGTAGATGTGAGTGAGCTCAATGCCCTGCGGCTTCAGGTCGCATAAAATCCGCGCGACCGAGCTGCCTACAGTTCCGAAACCAAGAATAGCCACCTTCAAATTCGACACAGATACAGACACGTTCTTCGTACTCCAGTGGATGCGGCGCTGCCGCTCTCAAAGATTTGTGAATGTTCCTATGGTACCGGAGGCTGTTCCTAACGTGCGGCCATCGGCTCTGTCTCTTCCTCAGTCCGACGAGCCAGCGGAATCCGCAGCTCCGCCTCGCAGCCGTGAGCATCCCCGCGATTCCTCAACTCCAGCGTTCCCCCGTGCGCCTCGGCGATCTGCCGCGCCAGCACCAGTCCAACGCCGCTCCCGCTTTTCTTGGTCGTGTAGAACGGCACAAAAAGATTCGCGGGATTCGTCAATCCCGGCCCATTGTCCTCGATCACCACGGAAAGAAACTCGCCCTGCAGCTCGCCGCGCATCGTGACCGCCGGATCGTCGTGGGTCAGTCCGGCGGCGACTGCGTCTTCGCGCGCGCTGCATGCCGCCTCGACTCCGTTGCGCACCAAGTTGATGAGCAGCTGCTCCATCTGGTCCACATCCACAAACACATCCACCGGCGGAGCCCCAGCCAGCACAATCTCCAGCCGCGTTTCCAGGCTCGCCACGCGCTCCAGCAGCGGCTTCACCTGCACTCTCCGCATCGCTGGAGCCGGCAGTTGCGCCAGTTGCCGATACGCCTGCACAAACCTGTTCAGCGACTCAGCCCGACTCTCGATCACGCCCAGTCCGCGGTCGAAATCCGGAAGAAAGCCATTGCCCTCTGGATTACCTTGCGGCAAGCGCGACCGCAGACTGCCCGCAATCGACTTGATCGGCGCCAGCGAATTGCTAATCTCGTGTCCCAGCACCCGGATCAGCCGTCGCCACGCAATCCGCTCCTCTTCGCGCAACGCGCTGCTCACATCGGAGAGTAGGAGCAGCGTGTGCGGCATGCCGCGCTGGCGAAACTCACTTCTCCTGACCATCCAGCGCGAAGGCGTGCGCGCCGGCTGGCTCTGCAGGTCCAGCAGAGTTACTCCCTCATCCGGCTGATCCAGGAGCATCTCCAGCTTCAGATCCTTAGCCATCCGGCCAAGATCGCGCGCCGCACTCAGCGCAAACACCCGCTCCGCCGCAGGATTCACGAGCCGCAGAACGTCCCTCTGATCAAAGGCCAGCACGGGCGCGTCCAGTTCCGCAATCACTCGCCGGAAGAGGGCAGCTGCTTCCAGAGCGCCTGAGCGCTGCAACTGGTGCATGTCGGCAAGCGCGTTGATTTCGATTGCCAAGTCGCCGAAGGGATCGTCGCGCTTCGCTCCCCGCGCGCGAAAGGAATAGTCCTCCTCGCGCAGCGCCGCAACCACGTTGGCCAGCGTTTGCAGCGGACGAATCACCTGGTCCATGAAGGTGGCAATGGCCAGAAGCAGGCTCAGGGCCGCAATGGTAAGAATGCTGACAATCGCCGCCGTGGAGAAATGCGCCATGGCCAGCAGTCCAGCGAGAAAGCCCATTGCGGGCAGGCAGAGGAGCGCACAAAATATCCGGAGCTTCGCCTCAAACGAAACTCGCTCGGTATTCGGCCTGGCATTTTTTTTTGTTCGGCTGTTTGGCCTAAATGCCATATTTCTCCATCCGCCGGTACAGCGCCCCGCGGCTCAGGCCGAGGGCTTCTGCCGCCTGGCTCACGTTCCCATTGGAACGCGACAAGGCTTTGCGGATGAGAATACTCTCTACTGCTTCCAGGCTCATCTCTTCGAGCCCCTGATTCGACACGCGCGCCGCGCTCAATCCCAGATCGACTGCTTCAATCTGCGTCCCGCGCGCCATCAGTACAGCGCGTTCGATAGTGTGATCTAGCTCGCGCACATTGCCCGGCCAGGAGTGCTGCAACATCGCCTGAACCGCTCCGGAGTCGATACCCTGCACCTGCTTGCGATACCGCTGGACGTGGCGGGCGAGGAAATGCGCGGCCAGCGGCGGGATGTCTTCGCGTCGCTCGCGCAGCGGCGGCAGGTGAATCTCGACGGTATTGAGGCGGAAGAGCAGATCGCCGCGGAATCTGCCGGCCTCGACTTCGGCGCGCAGATCGGCATTCGTGGCCGAGATCAGGCGCGCGTCGACGCGGCGGGTTTTCGACGAGCCCACGCGCTCCATCTCGCCGGTCTCGAGCACGCGCAGCAGCTTGGCCTGCTGGCGCATGGGAACGTTGGCTATTTCGTCGAGAAAAAGCGTGCCGCCATCTGCCAGCTCAAAGCGTCCGATGCGTTCGGTACGGGCGTCGGTAAAGGCGCCCTTCACGTGGCCGAAAAGTTCGCTCTCGAAGGTGCCTTCGGGGAGGGCACCGGTATTCACGGCTACGAGCGAGCGCGAGGCTCGCGCAGAAAGCGCATGCAGCATCTGCGCGACGACTTCTTTGCCCGTCCCGTGCTCGCCTGTAATCAGCACGTTCGCGTCTGAGGGCCCGATGCGCGCAATCGTCGCCAGCACAGGCTGCATCGCCGGAGCGGTCGCAATCAGCTCAGGCAGATTCTGCGCCCGCAGCAGGCGATTCTCCGCCTCCAGCCTTTGCGCACGCCGCACCGCGTGATGCAGATCGATCTGCGTGCGCAGAATCGACAGCAGTCGCGCATTGTCCCACGGCTTCTGGATAAAGTCCTGGGCGCCGCGGCGCATGGCCTCGACGGCGACTTCCACATTCGCCCACGCCGTCATCACGATCACCGGCATCTGGCTGTCGTGCGCCTTGATCTGCGTCAGCAGATCGAGGCCCTCCTTGCCGGAGGTCGTATCGCGCGTATAGTTCAGGTCGATCAGCAGTGCGTCGTACGATCCCGACTTCAGCGCCTCCAGCACCATGAAGGGCGACCGCGCCTTCTCCATGCGAAAACCCTCCGGCTCGAGCAGCAGTTCGAGTGCGTCGAGAATATGCGGCTGATCATCTGCTACTAAAACAGACGGCTTCCGGCGCGGGACTGCCGTGCCGATCTCCCTGTCTCCGTGATGTGCAGCAGTCGCCATGGCTGGTCCTAAAGTAGTGCAAAATTACGGCTGCATGTGCGTGACCACACCGGTCTTCGCGTCCTCGATCGAAACTCCCGTGCGGTCCAGCGTCGTGCCGGTGGCGCGGTCGATATCGACTTTGGCCTTTTCAAAGGCGTCCTGCGCGACAACCAGCGCGGATTCGGAGACGGCAAGCGCCTGTTCCATGGTGAGAGTGTCGTAGGTGGACATGGCTCCGAGCTTCTGTTCCTGCTTGGCGATATCGAAGGTCTTCTGCGCGAGGTCGCGGGCCTTCTGAGCTGCCTCCACACGTGCCTGGGCCTGCTGGAGCGCGTACTGCGAGTTGCGAACGTCGAGCAGGATGCTCTTTTTCGACTGCTCGTAGGTCAACTCTCTCTGGCGATAGTCGAGCACGGCACGGAACTGGTCGGCCTTGGCGAGACGGTTACGAAGGGGCACGCTGAGCTGGAAACCAACCTGATATTCGGGGGACGAGTAATTAAAGGTGTCTTCAAAGGCTCCGGGAAAACCGGGGGGGAGGGTCGTTGAGCATTCTTCCTTGCCAAGCGCACAGGCGGGGTTGGGCTGGCCGCCGTAGCCGGCGCCGATGAACTCTCCGTAGAGGGAAAGCTTTGGCAGCAGCTCGTTTTTGATGGTCTTGAGGTTGTTCTGCGCGATCTCCATGGCGATTGCATCTTCAGAGACGTCGGGACGGTTCTTTTCGGCTTCTGCAATGAGCTGGTTGATAGGCTGGGTTGCGTTGGGGTCAGGTGAGCCGATGAGATCGAGTGGAATGACCGGCATCTCGGCCAACGCGGGATCACTGACCGTTTTGGTGAGCGCGTTTTTGATGAGAAGCTCCTGCAGCTTGAGCGCCGCCTTTGACACTGTAAGATCGCCCTCAGCGCTAGCCACAGCCGACTGGTCTTTCATGACCTGCATGGCCGGGACGTTCTGGAGCTCGAGTTGCTTCTGGTCGTCGGAAAGAGTTTCGTTGGCGTAGGCGAGCGAATGTTCCTTAATCTGGGAGTCCTGGTAGGCGTTGACGAGATCCCAGTAGATGTTTTCGACCTGGCTAATGGTGGCGATCACCTGTGCTTTGAAGCCGAGATCGATGAGCCCCAGATTCTTCTTTGCAATGTGAATATAACGCTGGTTGGTGGCGAATCCGAAGCCCTGCAGGAGCGGTTGGTTGACCGTAAAGTTAAAGCCCGTGGTGATTTGCGGACTGAGGACGTTGAAGATGCTGTTCGTGGTCTGCCGGAAGCCATACGACGCAATGCTGAAATTTGTACCCGTGGAAAAAGCCTGCGAGTAACCGGACTCGAATTCGATAGTGTTGGTTTTTAGGACGGGGACGCCGCTCTGAATGGGGTTGATCTGAGTCAGGGTGGTGTGATCGACAAACCCCTGAATGAAGAGCGAAGGATCGAAGGAGGGAACGGATGCGCCGTTGCCGAGGGTATTGGTCACGATGCCTCCAGCGCCGGCCGCGGTGACGCCGCTTGAACCGCCTCCGCCGCCTGCTCCGGATGAACTGAAGCCACCCTGCGTTCCCTGGACGATGTTGGTGTTGACGCCATTAACTTGACCTCCGGCCTTGGTGCGCAACAGGTCAGCCTGGGCGGTCGGGAAGTTGTAGCGGAAGTAAGCGATGTCAAGGTTGTTTTCCAGGGCGAGCGCGATTGCGTCTTGCAGCGCGAGATAAAGCTTGCCGTCACGCTCGAGGCTTTGAAGGCGCGGTGAATTGGTGAGATTGACCGGCGGCACTGTGCTGGGCTTGTACGGCGCCAGTGGATTACGCGAGTGCGGCAGCTCTATGTGAAACGGAGCTTGCGCGGCGACCGACTGCACCTGCTGAGCCTGCTGGGCGATGGTTGTCGATGTTGCCGGCTGTTGGTCAGCCGGCTGTGGAGCATCCGGGGCGGGAGTGCTCTGCTGCGTTGGACTCGACTGCGGCGCGCTCTGGCCAAAACCGTAAGGTGCAAGCACGACGCACAACGCAGCCGCACAAATCCTTTCATGCATGCGAATACCCTTCAAGACGCTCCTACCCCCGCATTCAACTCCGGATTTGCAGTGTCCTGCGTCATCCATCCATCGCGAACCTCGATCACCCGATTGCCATAGCTCGCATTTACTTCGGAGTGGGTTACCTGCACAATCGTCGTGCCCTGCTCATTCAGCTGCTTGAAGAGCTCCATGATCTCCTTTGCCTGGCTTGAGTGCAGATTGCCGGTCGGCTCGTCCGCAAGCAGCAGCGCCGGTTTGTGGATGACCGCGCGCGCGATGCCAACCAGTTGTTGCTGGCCGCCAGAGAGTTGCGATGGATACAAGTCCTTCTTGCCGACAATCTGAAATCTATCCAGCGTATCGGCCACCATGCCCTGCCGCTCGGCGCGCGGCATGTTCTTGTACGACAGCGGCAGGTCGATATTTTCCTGCACTGTCAGATCGTCCAGCAGGTGATAGCTCTGAAAGACCATGCCGACGTTCCGCTTGGCCAGTTCGGCGCGATTCTTGCGATTCATCGCGTGCACCGGCTCGTCCTTGAACCAGTACTCGCCCAGCCATTGATCGTCAAGCAGCGCGAGCACATTCAGCAGCGACGACTTCCCCGCGCCCGAGGGACCCATGATGGTCAGAAACTCGCCTTCGCGGATGTCGAGATGGATGCGCCGCAATACCCACGTCTGCCCCGCGCCCGTCTTGTAGCTGCGTTCGACGTTCCTTAGTTGAATCATTTCTCTACCCCTCGGCCGCGCGCCGGATTTGCCCTGTATTCACGCGAGCTGCGCGCATGGTGCACAAATCTTACGCGCAGCACCGCCCCGTCCGGCTGAACCGGCCTGTTCCTGATCCCTGATCCCTGTTCGCTAATCTCTGCTTCAGCGCGCTTCCAGTACCGATTCGAGCGCGTCCCCCTCTGCGACTACCTTGCCATCGAAGAGATGAACGTTGCGCTCCGCATGCCGCGCAAAGCGAGGATCGTGCGTCACCATGCAGATCGTTGCGCCGTCGCGGTGCAGATTCTGCAGCAGCTCCATCACCGCTTCGCCGTTGCGCGAGTCCAGGTTTCCAGTGGGTTCGTCAGCCAGCAGGATCGAGGGCGACCCGGCCAGAGCGCGCGCCACAGCGACACGCTGCTGTTGACCGCCGGAGAGCTGCGAAGGATAGTGCTTCATGCGATGCGCCATGCTCACGCGTTCGAGCGATTCCTGCACGCGGCGCTTGCGCTCGGTCGACGACATGCCTGTGCGGTAAGTCAGCGGCAGCTCGACGTTCTCATATACCGTGAGGTCGCCGATCAGGTTGAAGCTCTGAAAGATGAAGCCGATTTCCTGGTTGCGAATCCGCGAGCGCTGCGCGAAGTTCAGGTTCTCGACCGCGTGGCCGTTCAGCAGATACTTCCCGTTTGTCGGCGTGTCCAGCAGCCCGATAATCGAGAGCAGCGTTGACTTGCCGCAACCCGACGGGCCCGACATCGCCACATACTCACCCTTTGCAATCGTCAGGTGAATGCCGGAGAGGGCGTGCGTCTCGATTTCGTCCGTGTAAAAGACCTTCGTGAGACCTTCAATCTCAATCAGCGACTGTCTGGTTTCCATCATTGCTTCGCGCTCCTTAATTTTTGTGTTGCCCAATCTCTGAGAACTACTTCGCCGCCCAACGGAAGGCGCCGCTTAAGCCAGTACCTGGATACACGCCCGCAGTGCGGTCCCCACTCAGTCCAGGCGGACCTTATCCGTGTTGTCGTACCTCGACATGTCGGAAAGAATGACGCGGTCGCCCTCTTTCAAACCTTCGAGTACCTGAATCTGCGTTACCGATGCTCTGCCGACCTTCACCTGCACCCGGGACGCGGTCTTGCCGTCAGGATCGATCCTGAACAGGGTGATCGTGCTGTTCTCGTTGCCAAAAGCCGGACGGCCTACATACAGGACATCCGACAGCCTCTGCAAGTCGATCGTTCCATCCACGCTCAACTGCGGAACCGCCCCTGGAGGCAGCGGCCCATCCAGTGCTACGTCAACGGTGCGCGTTCCGTTCACTACAGCGGGATCAATTCGGGTAACATGGCCCGGAACGATGCCGTTGTGTGTGTCGATTTCGGCAGGCTGTCCGATCAGAATGTCGTGCGCCTGGGTCTCGGCGATCTGCAGGGCGGCCTTGAGCTTGTCCATCTGAATGACCTCGGCGACCGAGGTTCCCACGGTCACATGTTGGCCGACCTGCACTGGCGTAGCCAGCGGCGCAAGCGCGCCGGAGATACCGGCCCGAATCTGAAGGGCGTCGGATTGTTTCTGGTAGAGGTCGAGCTGGGCCTTGGCCTGGTCGATCTTGGCCTGCGCGGAGGCAAGCTGGACCTCGATCGCCTTCTGGTTTACCTCGATCTGTTCCAGACTGATCTTGTGCTGCGCGGTGAGCTGCTCGGCCTTGTTTTTGGAGGCATTCATCGTCATGCCCGAGATCACGCCCAGATCGTAGAGCTTGTTGTCGGTCTGCGCTTGCAGCACGTCCTGCGTGTAGTCAGAGTTGACCTGAGCCGCGGCGGCCCTCTTGTCCATCAGGGTGCTTTGCAGTGTAGCCTGCAGGCTCTTGTAGTCGGCCTGAGCGCCTTTGAGGGCGAGCTGTGCATTAAGCAGCTCCTGCTGAAGCTGGGGGTCGGCCAGATCCATCAGAATAGTGTCCGGCGTAACCATCGTGCCAGGCAGAGCGCGGATGCGAACTACCGTCGCGTCCGTCTGCGTGGGGATAAGTTCTATGCTGTCCTCTCGCGGTACCAGCGTCCCCAGCCCGCGTACCTGCCGGACCATCGGGCCACGCTTAACCGTGTCGGGCCAGATCGTGCTCGCATCTACCGTCGGAGCAGCTGGCTTCAGGCGATACACGCCCACCGCTGCCGCCGACAAAACCACAAGTCCCATCACAGCCCAAATCAGGTTGCGGCGAAACTTCTTCTTCTTAATATCGGGGCGGGAAATATCCATTGCGTTTCTCTATCTGCACGCCATCCGCCACTCCGATCCGCGTCACAAGCCACACAGATAGAATGGCTTACCCAAAGCACTAAGCCGCCACCTGCCAGCCTTCATGATCATTTCCGGAACCAATTGTCCGTTTCCGGACACGGAGAAGTCATCGTGGCGATTCCCAGCGGTTCTTTTGATCGCAGGCTTAGCTGCTTGGTGATGCAGGGACACACCACAGCCGCTGGCATTCTGCTCGACACTGGCGCCGTGGGAGCATCTGCCCCGCAAACATTGAACAAGCTGCAGTTTCGATGAGATCCGCTGTTGGCTGACTAAAGCTCAGTTCAGTCGAGTGTTTCGGGGTGGAGGGCGATTTCCTTTTCGCCCGCACCCTTCTTCTCCCAGTACTTACGAACCCAGGCTTCGAAGGTCTTGCCTGCGGCGGTGTCGCGTCCGGTGAATGCCAAGGCGGCAATGTCGGAGTAGGGGATGGTGAGCCTGGTCCGTTCGTTTGAAGGAATAATGCGGACAGTGGAATCGGCGAGTGTGGATCCGGTGCGGCGATCGAACACGTACCCATTTATCGTCCGGCCGTCTTTGAGGGTGAGGGTGACGTCGCCGCGATAGTCGAAAGCCTTCTCAAAGGCGGCGTGAATCTCTTCGTCGCTGGCCAGGGACGGAATCCAGCCCTCAAGCTGTTCGCGTTCGCGCCCTTCGGCTACTTCCAGTTCGTCTGGATTGACTGTGTGCGCCGGCTGGGCGGTCATGCGGTTGTTCCCTGCGTTTCGACGACGTTGACTTTGGTTTCGATCTGAATGAGCGGGTTAAAGCTGTGCACCGGCTTGACCGGCTCGTTGAGCAGATCGAGCGCGCCCTTGTCCTGATAGGCATCGAAGAAGACGGCGATGGCGGTGTCGATCAGTCCGCGGAAGGAGCCAAAGGTGTAGTAAACGCCCGAGGCTTCGTATCCGGAATGGACCATGCAGTTGGCGCACTTGGGATTGCCGGATTCGGTCCCGTAGTTCGACCAGTCGGTGGTGTCGATGAGTTCCTGAAAGGTGTCGGCGTAGCCGTCCTGCAAGAGATAGCAGGGTTTCTGCCAGCCGAAGACGCTGTAAGCAGGCATGCCCCACGGCGTGCAGGTGAACTCGCGCTTGCCCATGAGGAACTCCATGTACATGGGCGAGGCATTGAACTTCCAGCTCCTCTTGCGGTTGGAGAGGATGGAGCGGAAGAGACGGCGGGAACGCGCGCGGCCGAGGAAATGTCTCTGGTCCGGAGCCTTCTCGTAGGTGTATCCGGGCGCAACCATCATGCCCTCGACGCCAACCTCCATCAATTCATCGAAGAAAGCGCGGACGGAGTTCGGGTCGGCTCCATCGAAGAGTGTGGTGTTGGTGGTGACGCGAAAGCCGGCGGCGATCGCCGCCTTGATCCCGTCGAGCGCGATGTCGTATCCGCCTTCGCGGCAGACGGAGAAGTCGTGGTGCTCGCGCTGGCCGTCGAGGTGGACGGAGAAGGACAGATATTTGCTGGGCTTGAAAAGGTGAAGTTTTTCTTTAAGAAGCAGCGCGTTCGTGCACATATAGACGTACTTCTTGCGCTCTACCAGGCCTGCGACGATCTGGTCGATCTGGGGATGCAGTAGAGGTTCGCCACCGGGGATTGAGACCATCGGCGTGCCGGATTCTTCGACCGCGCGAAAGCACTCTTCGGGAGTGAGCTCCTGCTTGAGGATGTGGGCCGGATACTGGATCTTGCCGCAACCAGCGCAGGCCAGGTTGCAGCGGAAGAGCGGCTCCAGCATGGTGACCAGCGGGAAGCGCTTGCGCCCTTTAAGCTTTTGGCCGAGAACGTAAGTCGCGACGGTCCACGCCTGTGAAATTGGTACTGCCATGCTTTGCGTTTCCTCCGGGGCGGATCAACATCCGCCAATCGGCTAAATTATGCTGCTTCCCGTTCAATGGCGCGCTTGTAGTTGGTGAGCGCTAATAGCGGGAAATAATCGCGGTACAGGTGATAGGCGAGATAGAAGACTCGCGGGAATCCGGTTCCGGTGTAAAGCGCCTGCCGGGTCGAGCCGTGCCCGATGCTCTCATCCCATGATCCGTCAACCTGCTGATGGCCCAACAGCCATTTGATGCCCTTGGCGACCGAGTCGCTTCGCGTATCTCCGGCGGCGAGCAGGCCGAGTATGGCCCATGCGGTTTGGGACGGGGTGCTGGGACCGACTCCGCGGGTGGTGGGATCGTCGTAGCTGCCGCAGGTTTCTCCCCAGCCGCCGTCGGCATTCTGCACCATGCGGATCCACTCGGCTGCCTGTTGAATCTGCGGCTCGTGGTTCCAGACGCCGATGGCTTCGAGGCCGCGCAGGACCAGGAAGGTGCCATAGATATAGTTGACGCCCCAGCGGCCGAACCAGCTTCCATCCGACTCCTGCTCGCTGTAAATGAATTTGATGGCACGCTCGATGCGCTTGTCCTGGCGGCTGTAGCCGTAAGAGGCCAGGGTTTCGAGAATGCGGCCGGTGATGTCCACGGTCGGCGGATCGAGCATAGCATTGTGGTCGGCGAAGGGGATCTGCTCGAAGATCATCTTCGTGTTGTCCCGGTCGAAGCTGGCCCATCCGCCATTTTTGCACTGCATGGAGAAGATCCACTCGATGGCGCGCTGCGAAACGTCGTACTGATAGCGCTCGCGGGGATTGTCGACCTTGTTCAGGGCCAGCAATACCTGGCCGCTGTCGTCCACATCGGGATAGAACTCGTTGTTGAACTCGAAGTACCAGCCGCCGGGCTGTGCTTTGGGATTCTTTACGGCCCAGTCGCCCTTGTGGCGGACCTCTTTTGCAAGCATCCAGTCGGCAGCCTTCAAGAGGCGTGGGTCGTTGCGGGGCACTCCAGCTTCGCCGAGCGCGTAGACGGCCTGCGCGGTGTCCCACACGGGCGACATGCAGGGCTGCATCCGGAAGGTGGGCTTCGGGTAATGCTCCGTACCGTTCGGTTCGTCGATACCGAGTCTTTCAAATTCGTCCATCGCGCGGATGACCTGCGGATCGTCGAGTGAATAGCCGAGACATCGCAGCGCAATGATAGCGTTGAGCATGGCGGGATAAATAGCACCGAGGCCGTCAGACATCTCAAAGCGCTCGAGCATCCACTTCTCGGCTTTCTTGAGAGCCATTTTGCGCAACGGGCGGATGTGGATCCGCTCAAACCAATGAATCATGCGGTCGCAGAAGAGAAAGAAATTCCGCCATCCTATGAGTTTCTTTTTGTCCCACCGCAGTCGCAGGTCGGCGTTCTCGCGACCCCCTACGAAGAGCTCGTCAATTCCCTGCTCCGGCGCAATTTTCTTGTAGGGCTTCTTCGCATAGGCGATGGAAAGCGGCACAAGAATAGCGCGCGACCAGGAGGAAATCTCATAGATGTTGAAGTAGAACCAGTTAGGAAAGAGAACAATCTCGGGCGGAATCGCGGGGACGGCGTCGTACTCGTACTGACCGAGGAAGCAGAGATAAATCTTGGTGAAGGTGTTGCACTCGACAACTCCGCCGTTAGCGAGAATCCACTCGCGCGCTTTAGCGAGGGCGGGATGGTCGGGCTTCATGCCCATGAGCTTGCCGGCGAAGTAACATTTGACGGAGAGGCTGATGTTGGAGGGTCCGCCGGGATAGATAGACCAGCCGCCGTTTTCATTCTGGTAGCGAAGAATCTCGGTGAGAGCGCGCTCAAACCTTGCGTGGTCGCCAGTGCCGAGCAGAATGTGGGCGAAGATGTAATCCGCCTCCAGCATCGGGTCGGCTTCGAGCTCGCCACACCAGAAACCGGCGGGGTCCTGCTGAGAGAAGATGTAGTCGCGTGAACGCGCAGCGGCGGATTCCACCTCTGTGAGGTCGGCGTCGATCCTGCCGAACTTTACTCGGCCAGGGCTTTGTTCCTGACGGAACTTCGTTTTTTGGCGAGGCTGATCTGGTGCAGGTCCGTCGGGGATTCCGGATTGTGGTATTTCAATTTTTGTACTCATGCAATTCATCCGCGGCTGCGAACAGCGGCGGCCAATCTATTAGACTGATGCCGCGCTGGTTGCGGGAGCGGACTGGATTGCCTGAACGATCTCAGGCGGCAGACCGAAGCGGACATTTTCGGGCATGACTTCTACTTCTTCGACTGAGCCAAAGCCGCGATCCCTGAGATACGCAACTACATCTTCGACCAGCACTTCCGGCGCGGAGGCCCCGGCGGTGACGGCCACGGTTGCAACTCCCTCAAGCCATTCGGGATCGATAGCGTCGGAGTTCTCAATGAGATAGCTGCGCGTGCTGAGATTCTGCGAAACCTCGACCAGGCGGTTGGAGTTGGAGCTGTTGTTCGAGCCAACGACCAGAACCAGGTCAGCGTTATGCGCAACGTTTTTGACGGCGGTCTGGCGGTTCTCGGTCGCGTAGCAGATGTCCTGCGAATGCGGCCCGATGATGTTGGGAAACTTTTCTTTCAGCGCCTGAATGATGTCGCGGGCTTCGTCCAGCGAAAGCGTGGTCTGCGTGAGGTAGGCGACGCGGTTAGGGTCGGGTACCTCAAGTGTTTCGACTTCTTTTGCGCTTGATACTACTGTGGTAACGTCGGGAGCTTCGCCGAGCGTGCCTTCAATTTCGTCGTGATCGCGATGGCCGATCAGCACCAGCGAATAACCCTGCTTGGCGAACTTGACCGCCTCAACGTGAACTTTGGTGACCAGCGGACAGGTGGCATCGATGACTTTGAGCTTGCGATCCTTCGAGCGGCTCCGGACAGCCGGGGAAACACCATGAGCGCTGTAGATGACACGCATGCCGGCGGGGACCTGGTCGATGTCGTCGACGAAGATTGCACCCTTCTCCGCCAGTTCGTTCACAACAAAGCGATTGTGGACGATCTCCTTGCGGACATAAATGGGCGCCCCGAAGGTTTCAAGGGCAATCTTCACCACATCAATGGCGCGGACAACGCCTGCACAGAAGCCGCGGGGCTTAAGCAGAAGAACGCGCTTCTCGATCCGCGTAGAGTCCGATTCCTGGAGAGGGGTGGGGGTGTCAAACGTGGTAGCAGTCACGCTTATTAGTATACCGTGCCGGATGGGTGCGGTGAAAAGAATCAACAACCTGGACCAGATATGACATGCGCGGGATCTCCTGCACCATTGCCGGTGCGGTTTCATTTCAGAAAACTTTTTGGGCAAATCGTTCTGAAGAACGAGAGGTTCAATGGATTCCGTAAAGCTGAGATGCAGTGCCGCGCAACACCTGCTCCGCAAGCAGCCGCGCTCGATCCCGGCTGATTTCGCCGTCCCTAAGCATGCCGGTGAGGGCGAGACCCAGAGCTCGGCGGCCATTGCGGCTGGCGATCCACGTGGCCTCTTCCCATCCCATCGAGTCGGAGAATGGATAGCCGTCGGTTCCGAACATTACTTTGTCGGGATAGGTTTCCAACCATTCGCGAAGCCAGGTCGCCATCGTTCGAGGCGGGAAGGTGAGGGCCTGCTGGGAAATATCGAGGTAGACGTTAGGCTTCTGTAAAAGAGCTCCGGCTTCGCGGACGAAGGGCCATCCGCCGTGGAGCATCACAAAACGTGTCTTGCGCAGCCGGGGGTCGTTGAAGATGGGTTCGAGGAGCAGCGGGTTTCCTTTTGCGATGTCGAAGTATCCTCCGCCGCCCGACATGGTGTGAAGATGCACGGGCATGCCAAGACGGCCGCACTCGGCGGCGATGTAGCGGAAGAGGAAGTCCTGGAGGACCTTGTATTCGGCTGGATCGGCGTGTTCGCGGCCGATCCATTTGGCGTAAATTCGCTCGGCCTCAGAACGCGGTGTGTCGGCAAAGTCGAAGCCGCGCAGGTAGGCGACTTCGAACTTCTCGGCGACCGCGCCGCCGGCTTTCTGCCGCTCCAGCGTGGGCGTCACAACGAGAGCAAGGTAATCACCGAGCGTTGCAGGGGCGGTCTTCAGGCCAACGGCGTTTAGATAGAGAGCGCGCACACGCTCCTCAAGCGGGAAGAACTGCTTCCGGTCAGGTGTTGTTTCCAGGACGGCATTATCGAGCGGAAACAGCAGCGCGTCGATATAAGGAACCCATTTGAACCGTGGCTTTTCCAGTCCGGGTCCCATGGCGACACGATTCCCCAGCATGGTGCTGATACCGGCCTGGTCCAGTACCCATGCGGCGTAGTGCTGGCCCTGCTTGGCTTTTACTTTGGCGCGCGCTGCGCTCAGTTGCTTCATGCCGTCGCCATCGAGCGGAGCCGTGCCACTGAAACTCCACAGCGCCTTCCAGGCCTGGACGAGCTGCGGATTATCGGGCCTCCAGGCGACGGGATCTGTCTGCGGTTCCATGTTGTCGACGGGCAGAGCGTCGAAGTTGCGATCGGTACTGTCGTTGGGCGGAGGCAGAACCGGATGCGCGTGGTTATCAATAGCTTGGATGGTCGAGATCGCTGCGGCGATCCCGGGATCGATGTCACCGTCGATGGCTAAGACAGAGCCAGAGACAGGCTGCGCGGTTTGTGCCCGGCATGAGGGAAAGCACAGATTAGCAAGGAGGACTGTGGCTATCACCAGCCACCGCGAGCGCGACCATCCGAAACACATTCGATGGCTCATAGCTATTTGGGTTTCCACTGCTGACCGGGACGCGCAACGGCATACATCTGGGCTGCGATCTTGTCGAAGAGAGCCATACGGTCGTCTCCCTCTTTGTACAGATCGAAGTGCGTGCGGTTGTCGACATAAGTGAAGTGTGGATCGGCGTTGAGGCCTTTCAGAACCGATTCAAATTTGTGGGCGGCGCCATCGAGATAAAAGGTGTCGGCGGTGCCGACGAACACATGGATCTTGCCATGCAGGTAAGGGCCGCGCTTCGTCCAGTCGGAGGTTACGATGTGCGCAAGATCATAGTGCTCACCCCAATAGGCGACGACTGCAGGATCGACGGCCCCGGTTTCGCGGTTGAACATTTGCAACGGGCGGCCATCGGCTCCGCGAGGCGAGAAGACCCACTCGAAGGAAGCCAGCTGGCCACCGTAGTCGCCGAGGACGCGCTCCTGGCCGGCGAGCTGCTCGAGCGTAGCCATCACCTTTTCGTGGTCGCGTACGATAGGCCACGAGGTGCCGTCGGGACGATGGTAGACATTGGCGTGAGGCGCATACAGGTCAATCTCGGAAAAGACGTGGAAGTCGCTGGGATCGGGCGACGTGGACCATGTGCCGCCGAAAATCTTCGGGTAGTTGACCTGGAGCTGAAGCGTGGCCCATCCACCTGAGGAGTGTCCCTGGAGAAAGCGGCCGCTGGCCTTCGCGTCCATGCGGTACCTCGATTCTAGGTGAGGAATGAACTCGGTGGTGAGCGCGGCTCCCCAGGGGCCATTGTTCACCGAATCGGCGAATTCGTGGGTGCCCGTGGCGAGCGACTCATCCAGCATGACCCAGATCATGGGCGGCATCTTGCCCTCAGCCATGCGGTTGTAGAGGCTCTGGCCAACCTGCCGGGCGGAGCTCAAGGTGCCCCCGAAACCGTGGGTCCAGTAAACGGTTGGATAACGCTGGCCGGGATGCTCGGCGTAGCCGGGGGGCAAGATAACCCAGGCGCGGATGTGTGTCGATCGGCCGGAGAAGCGCGTGAGCACCGGACTGGTGAAGTCTTCGAGATGCGCCGCGGCATCGGCGGCCTTCAGCTGTGCCTCCGAAAGTGACGGCCTGGGTGTACGCATGGGAACGACATTGGTCAGTGTAAAGGCGGGTTCACTTCCCTGTCCGGGATTCCACGACTTGAGCGGAAGGACCTCGCTGAGGAGGTCGCCTTCCGACCGGCCGCTGTAGTTGTAGTTGTGATTCACATCGAGCACAGCCTGAGCTTCGTAGTCTCCGGCCTTGAGATTGGAGAAGTCGGAAGGGAAGGCTAGCGCGTCGGTGTCGATGTCGATTGGGGTTCCGGGCGTCCAGTAGTAGAGCTCTTTCGCCGCGATGGAGACGCTGCTCGGCAGGAACGGGTTAACGTCGACTTCCTTATCGCCACTTCCCTGCTTGAGGAAGATGAGAAGCCGCCCCGAGACCGGCGCGGTGAATTGTGGACCGAGCGTGACGCGAAAGAAGAGGTGCTGCGGCTGCTGGGCGAAGGCGTTGGTGGCGAAGAGAAAAGCCGCGAGAACAGGCAGAAGAAATTTATGGTCGGGCATCGTGCGGCAGTGTAACAGGCGGATTTGCTGCATGTCGTCGATCTTTGGGTGGAGGATGCCCCATAAGAGGCTTTCGAGGAGCCATCTGAGCGGGCTCGCGCTACCGGCTGGTCCTGAGCATCTGTTCGGCGTGCCGCATTGAGGTTTCGGTGAGCTTGGCTCCGCTGAGCATGCGCGCGATTTCTTCGGTGCGCTCTTCATCGTTGAGAAGCCGGACGGAGGTTTTGGTGCGGCCTTGCTTTTCCTGCTTTTCGATGAGGAAATGCTGATCGGCGAAAGCAGCGATCTGCGGGAGGTGGGTGACGCAGAGGACCTGCTGGGCTTTCGAGAGCACCTTCAGCTTCTGGCCCACGGCCTCGGCGGCACGGCCTCCTATGCCGATGTCGATTTCGTCGAAGACGAGCGTGCGAGGGACCTGAGTCTTCTTCTTGCCGCGGGACGCGCCTTCTTCGACGCTCACTTTCAAGGCGAGCATGACGCGCGACATTTCTCCGCCGGAAGCAATTTCATCGAGAGGCTTCAGTGGCTCTCCGGCGTTTGTGGCGATGCGACATTCGACGGTGTCCCATCCATGTGCGGCCCAGCTGGCGGGGTCTTCGTTCGGTGTGACGGCAATGGCGAATCGCGCCTTCATAGCGAGATCGTTGATCTGGGTCTCGGCAGACTTCTCCAGCTTTTTTGCGGTGGCTGCGCGGTCGACGTGGAGCGATTGCGCGGCGTCGCGATAGATGTCGGCAGCTCGCGCAAGATCCGCGCGCAGGTTCTTTACGATCTCGTCGCGATTCTCGACTTCGGCGAGTTTACGGGCGACTTCTTCTCCGAAGGCGAGCGCGTCAGCGAGGGTGGCTCCGTATTTTCGCTTGAGGCGGTCGAGGGCGGCGAGCCGGTCTTCGATTTTGGCGAGGCGTTCGGGCGAAGCGTGAATGCCCTCGGCGTAGTCGCGCACAGTCGCGCCTACATCCTCGACGACGGCGAGCGTGGAAGCCAGTTGCGCTGCGGCCTCCTGGAACTTCGGGTCGAAGCGAGCGAGTTCCTCAATCTGCTTCAACGCGCAGTGCAGCGTGGATTCGGCCGAGCTGCTGCCTTCGTAGAGCAGGTCGTAGGCGCTCATCGATGCGGCGTAAAGCTTTTCGGCGTTCATAAGAACCCGGCGTTCGGTTTCGAGCGCTGTGTCTTCGTCGGCCTTGGGCTGGGCGGCTTCAATTTCGTGGCTCTGGAAGAGCCAGAGGTCGATCATGCGCAGCTTGTCCTGCTCATCGCTTTCGAGGTCGGCGAGTTTCGCTTGAATCTCGCGCCACCGAGCATAGGCTGCAGAGACTGCAGCGGTGGAGATGCCTGCGAAACGATCGAGAAGGCCGCGCTGCTGGGCCTGATCGAAGGATCCCAGCGTTTCGCTCTGCGCATGCACCAAAGCCAGTTCGGGGGCGAGTTGGCGTAGCACGGCGACTGTCGCAGGCTGGTTGTTCACATAGACGCGGCCTTTGCCGTTCTCGAGGATTTCGCGGCGCAGGATGATCTCGGTGCCGTCGGCATCGATGCCGTTGGCTTCGAGCGTAGCTTCAGCAGCGGGCGTGCTCTCAAAGACGCAGGCGACGACGGCCTTGTCGGCTCCGTGGCGCACCATGTCGGAGGAGGCCTTGCTGCCCATGAGCAGGGCGAGCGCGTCAACAAGGATCGACTTGCCTGCGCCGGTTTCGCCGGTCAGCAGATTGAGGCCGGGGCCGAAGACGGCGATGGCGTGATCGATGACGGCGTAGTTTTCGGCCCGGAGTTCGAGCAGCATGGGGTTCTCTTGAAGGAGTCTTCGCGCAGCATATCAGGGGACTAGCCCTTCAGGCATCCGCGCTTCGCGCTTTTCGTAATTTGCGTGCGGTGATTGTGATATCGACATCTTGTTTTCTACTGAAGTAACCATCTCAATTCCACAGCCCGGGCAGCCTGGATTGGCACCCTGTCGTCTGATAACGTGGAATCAAGGCGTGATGACACATCTTTTTCTTGCTGTATCTCTTTTTCTCCTGCAAACCGATGCCGACGGCGCCACGGCTCCGGCGACCAATAACGGCAGCGCCATCCTGGAAATGCTCCAGAACAGCGGGCCGATCGCCATTGGCGTGCTCGCCATATTGGCGATCGCCAGCGTCTGGTCGTGGGCCATCATTCTGGGCAAGTGGGGCAGTTTTCGCCGCGCCGACACACAGAGCAAGCGCTTCCTGCGCGCTTTCCGTAAGGCCAGCCGTCTGCAGGAGATTGCGACGGTCAGCGAGCAGTTCAAGCCCAGTCCGCTGGTGAATGTGTTCGACGAGGTCTATGAGACCTATCGCCGCCAGACGGGCGGATATGGTCCTCCACGCAACATCACGGCGCTGGAGCGTGCGGCGCAGACAGCCGCGAGCGAATCGCTGACTACGATGGAGAATCGCCTGACGTGGCTGGCGACGATCGGGGCCATCTCTCCTTTTGTAGGCCTATTTGGAACCATCATGGGAATTGTTGATGCCTTTCATGGACTTGGCACTGCCGGAGCAGCGACGCTTCGCGCGGTTGCGCCGGGCGTTTCCGAGGCGTTAATCACGACGGCTGCTGGGCTGCTTGTCGCCATTCCGGCTGTGATTGCTTACAACCAGTTCACGGGGCGGTTGCGCAGCTTTGCTTCGCGCATGGACGACTTTGCGCGCGAGTTGCTAAACAGCATGGAAGAGGTCGCGCTGATGCCCAATCAGGACCCCGTTGAACGGGAGGCCGCACGTGGCCTTCACAAATAGAAGCGGCCATACACAGACCGCGCTCGCGGAGATCAATATCACTCCGCTGGTGGATGTGGTGCTGGTCCTGCTGGTGATCTTCATGCTGACGGCGCCCGTTCTGCAGTCGGGCATCGAGGTTGCGGTTCCCAAGACCAAGACGGTCAAAGAACTGACAGAACAACGCGTGGTGGTCACTATCAATAAGGATCAGGAGGTTTTTCTCGGCGATAAGCCGGTGAATCTCGCCGATCTGCCGTCGCGACTCGCGAAGCCGGGCGTCGATCCCACGCACCAGGTGATCTACCTGGAGGCGGACGAGCGCGTACCGTTTGGGGCTTTTGCATCGGTCATGGATGCGGTGAAGCAAGCAGGGATTACCAACATCAGCATTGTGACGCAGCCCATTCGGAACGGGGCCTCCAAAGGCTCCGGGGCAGCGAAGTAGCCGGAGCAGAGGCATGTTGGCAAGGGAAACATTCCAGCTCGAACGTGAACCGTTCGGCGCACCGATGGCGGGTTCGCTGTTTCTGCATGTATTCGTAATCGCGACGGTTGCATTTGCTGCATATCTCGCCGGCCACCTTCATGGGGCAATGTGGGGCAACGACAAAGCTCCGGGGGCAATCCAGGCGACGATTGTGAGCTCAGCGCCAACGATTCCATTGCCGCAGGAGACGCCACCCACTCCGAATGTGTTGGCCACCGAGCAGCCTTCGCCTGCTCCCGCACCACCGCAACCCAAGGCCGTGCCGGTGCCCCCACCTGACGCGATTCCCATTCCTGTGAAACAGCCTCCGAAGGACAAAAAGGTTCCAGACAAGAAGCAGGAGCAGCCGTCACCCAAACACGCGCAGCCGCAGCCATTACAGAATCGAGCGCATTACGGCGAAGCTCCAGCGACACAGATTCCGCATTCGCTGGCAGGCAACCCCGGCCAGAACAATCCCGTCAACGTTAATGGAGGAGATTTCGGGTCGAGGTTTCCATATTACGTTTCCATCATTACAAACAAGGTGAGCCAGGCCTGGTATAGACAGGAGATCGATCCGCGAACTCCATATGGACGAGAAGCAAAAGTGATTTTCGTCATCGCCCGCGACGGCACAGTCAGCAATATCCGCTTGTCTCAATCGAGTGGCTCGCCAACGCTTGACACCTCCGCTGTCCGCGCCGTACAGCGTGTAGAAACCTTTGGACCATTGCCACCGGGTTACTCCGGATCGAATGTGTCCGTAGAGTACACTTTTACCAACGATCAGCCGTCGCGATGAGAGAATTTGTTGATCTCAAATCAGTTCAGTTTTCGTCCCCGTTTTTCGTCAGGGACAACAGGCAAGAGCAGAGGCATGATGAACGGTAAGCACCTGAAGCTGTCCGCTTTCCTTAAAATTTCCATCGGAATATGCGTATTTATCCTGCTTTTTTCTTCGGCGCTCCATGCACAGGATTGGGTTAAAACCGGCACGAACCTGGGTGTGCAAAGGATTCGTCTTGCGGCGGCCAATTTCAAAGCCGGATCGAGCGATTCTCTAACCACACCGCTCAAGACCGTCTTCGATGCAACCCTCTACAACGACCTGAAGAATGCGGGCGTCTTCGATATGGTTTCGAAGAGTATGGCGCCCCCGCAGGCTCCGGGAGGACCGCAGGAAATCAATCTTTCGGCGTGGGCCGCGGCTCCGTCGAGCGCGGAGATGGTGGCCTTTGGATCGCTTTCAGTGGCCGATGGTCGTGTCTCTGTGCAGGGCTTCCTATTCGATACGAAAAACACGCAGACTCCCCAGATTCTGGGTAAGCAGTATGCCGACGTGGCATCAGAGGAAAACGCGCGCCGGATCGCACACCATTTCGCAGACGAAATCATCCTGCGTCTTGGCGGAGGTATTAACGGAATTTGCGAGACCAAGATTTACTTCGTCTCGAATCGCACCGGCAACAAGGAAATCTGGGCGATGGACTACGACGGAGCGGGACAGCACGCGCTTACGCATCTGGGTTCGATCTCCATATCCCCCCGTGTCTCGCCCGACAACTCGCGCGTCGCTTTCTCATCGCTGGGCAAGGATGGCTGGTCGATCCGAATGTATTCTCTGGAGCTGGGGCGGCTGGTCAGCTTCACATCGCCGGGAGGAACGACGATTTCGCCGGCCTGGTCCAGCGATGGCAGCAAAGTCGCGTTTTCTTCGAGCCAAACTGGGGACAACGAGATCTACACCACCGACGCCAGCGGAGGCGGGCTGCACCGCGTGACGGCGTTTCGCGGACCGGATGTGGCGCCGGTATGGAATCCGAAGTCGAATGCGCAGATTGCCTGGGTGAGCGGACGGTCGGGCCTTCCGCAGATTTACATCATGGACTCGGATGGCGCGAACGTGCAGCGCATGACCGATGGCGGCTATGCAACGTCGCCGTCATGGTCTCCGAACGGGCAATTTCTGGCCTTCGCGTGGGATCGCAAGTATGGCCCGGGCGCGCCTGGCGGTCAGGATATCTACATCATGGACATCGCGAGCAAACGCTGGATACAACTGACACACGAGGCCGGCGCGAACGATTTTCCCTCATGGTCGCCTGATGGCAGGCACATCGTCTTCCAGCGCGCGCAGGATGGCCGGACAGAAATCTGGTCGATGCTGGCTGACGGCACTGAGCAGCAACAACTCACGCATGACGGATGGAACGCCATGCCTAATTGGAGCTGGAAATAAAGGTTTACGATGGACGGGAGGCGGAAATTATTCTCTTGCCCGGCTTTGGTGGACGTCGCAAATGGCCCGCGAGCGGCCAAAAAACAGAACTCCCAAGGAGGAGACCGTGCAAATCGTTTCTCGTGGATTTTTGCATCGCAATTCGCTGACTCTCGCAGCCGGTATGGCAGCCCTCTTGGTTGTCGCCGGGTGCAGCAAGAAGGCCGCCCCGCCTCCACCCCCGCCGCCGCTCACCAATAACGGACCAGCGCCGACGGCAACCATCACGGCAACGCCTGGCGTTATCAATGCGGGCGGGAGCGTGATCCTCTCCTGGCGCACCACGGATGCGAGTGATGTTTCCATCGACGGAATGGGCGCGGTGCCGACTGCGGGTACGAAAACGGTCCAGCCGACTGAATCAACCAATTACCACCTCGTTGCCAAAGGCGCCGGCGGATCAACGGATGCAACGGCGCGGGTGACGGTCAACGCAGGGGCGGCACCGACGAGCAACCTGTCGGAATCGGATGTCAGCGATTCCGCATTCCATCAGAATGTGAAGGACATTTTCTTCGACTACGACAGCTACGATGTCCGCGCGGACGCGCAGTCGACGATTTCTTCAGACGCGAATTATCTGAATCAGCATCCGACGCTGAAAGTTGTCATCGGCGGTTATTGCGACGAGCGCGGTTCGACGGAATACAACCTGGCGCTCGGCGAAAACCGCGCCAATGCAGCCAAACAAGGGTTAGTCACTGCGGGAGTGAGCCCCGATCGTCTGCGCACGGTCAGCTACGGCAAGGAGAAGCAGTTCTGCACCGAACACGACGAGAGTTGCTGGCAGCTGAACCGGCGCGCGCAGTTCTCGATCGACAAGTAAACTGACGTTGGGCGGTGCGGTGCTCGTCGCAGTAAAGCGGGCCGCGCCGCCCTTTTCCCTGAACCGAACCGGAGCGCCGGCCAGGCGCTTCATAGAGACTGAAATTATGCGGAAGAACCTGATCCCTGTTTCGGCTGCCGTTGTCCTGCTGCTCGTCGCTTCCGCACGGCCGGCCCACGCCGTTTCGAAAGAGATGATCCAGCTGCAGACCCAAGTCCAACAGCTCCAGGACATGCTGCAGCACCTGCAGCAGTCGAACGATGAGCGCATGGGCGTGCTGCAACACCTGGTCGAGCAGACCGCCGACAACGTGAACCGCATGTCCCAGACTGTAAATTCACTCCAGCAGCAACTCCAGACGCAGAACGAATCGGGCGGCAAGATCGACCAGGTAGCGGGCCAGGTTCAGGGCGTCCACGACTCGGTCGATGAATTGAAGTCGCGCATTGCGAAGATGGACAAGGAGCTGCAGGACATCCAGTCGCAGTTGCAGAACGTGAACACACAGCCCGCCGCCTCACAAGCTGCCGCAGCTCCTCCGGGCCAGCAGCCGGCTCCGCAGGCTCCCGCGCAACCCCAGGCGCCACCTGTCGATCAGATCTACCAGAGCGGCCTGCGAGACTACACGAGCGCCCGGTATGACGTGGCCGTCGGCGAGTTCAGCGATGTGGTGAAGTATTATCCGCAAGACGATCTGGCTGGGAACGCGCAGTTCTATCTGGGCGAAATTGCTTACCGGAAGGGAGACTATCCGACGGCCATCAAGTACTACGACGCGGTGCTGGAGCAGTTCCCGGGAAGCCCCAAAGCACCGGCCGCGCAGTTGCGCAAGGGCCAGGCTGAACTTGATTCGAATCAACGCGAGGCCGGCATCCGCGATCTGCGAAATCTGATCCAGCGTTATCCGGATACGCCCGAGGCAACGCAGGGTCGCAGTAAACTAAACGGCATGGGCGTGCGCATCACCGCCGCAAAGCCATCGGCTTACAAAGAATAAGCGCAGTCGAGCGCGGGTCAGGCCAATCGACAGGCAGTACAACAGCACGCCACTTCATCCATCCAGGAACACAGACACCAGGGGCACAAACATGACAACCAAACTTGCCGCACATCCCGATGGCGACGCCCTCAAAGGCGCTGTGGAGAGCCAATCCCCTAACGACATGCCCGAGAGCACCAATCAGCACAGCAACCTTGCCGATCAGCTTCCGCATCGCAACACGGGTGAGTGGCTGGACGGCGCCGACTCGGACTTCCCCGAACCCGGCTCCAATCCCGAGCACAGCGGCCAGCGCAGGTAGTGCCCATTAAGCCCATGGGGCGTCTGTGTTAGTGTGAGCCTCGGATGAAAAGGAAATCTTCCCGGAACAGGCATCTGGCGGCATTGTTTCTCGCAATGTCGATGCCGTTTTGTTCTGCCGTACCGGGACAAGAACCACCCATTGGAGAGACGCAAACAACAGCCGCCTCCACGACGGAGAAGGGGCTGGCCGCACTCAAGGCAAATCAGCCACAACAAGCGCTCGACCTTTTTGAACAAGTGTTGCAGACGAACCCAAATGACGCGGCGGCCAACCTGCTCGCGGCGACTGCGGCTGTGAGTTTGTACAAAGGCGATCTGGCGGTGAAATATGCCGAGAAAGCGCGAGAGATCGATCCAAATAATTGGAAGGTACATACTACGCTCGTCGCCGCTTATGCCGCCGCAGGCAAGAAGGAACAGCGAGACCAGGAGCGGGTGACTCTGCGCAAGCTGCACGGCGATCCAAACGCCCCGGACGCGATGCAGACCAAAGGCTTTCTGCTGGAGATGTTTCCGGTGAAGCAGTACCGGATTGAGGCGATCGAGTACTTTCAACCGGTGGAAAAATTTCACATCTACTACCGCTTCCTGATCCGCAACGCGGAGGGCAAGCGCGTGTGGCAGATTGACGTCGAGAGCAACGATTTCGATGAGACCTCGTGGGCCAAAGCGCATCCCGACGAGGCGGCTGCAGGAAAGCGGCAGTTCCAGCTGGTTGGCGAAGATCGCGATCTGCATATGGACTATCGCATGTTCTCCGGCACAGCCGACTACGATACGATCCGCGCGCAGGTGCTGGACTTGATTCAAGCGCAGACGGCTCCATTTCCCGGCGAAAAATAGTGGTTTTGGGCGTTTGAGCGTAGCCAACTTACAATCATCTTTATGTTGCTCGAAGGAATCTTTCCGGCCGTCACGACTCCGTTCTATCCCGATGGACGACTTTACCTTAAGAAACTGGAACACAACATCGAGCGCTACTCCCGCGCGCCGGTGGCAGGGCTGGCACTTTTGGGTTCGACAGGCGAGGCGGTAATGCTCAGCGATGAAGAATCGCGCACGGTGCTACGGGTGGCGCGCGAAACATCCGCCCCTGAGAAGGTGCTTTTGGCAGGTGTGGCGCGAGAAAGTCTCGTAGAGACGTTGCGGCTGGCCGAAACTGCCGCCGATCAGCAATACGATGCTGTGCTAGTGCGCACGCCGCACTACTACGGTCCGCAGATGGGACGCATGGAGATGCTCACGTACTATCGTGCACTCGCGGACCGCTCACCGCTGCCGGTCGTGCTTTACAGCATCCCCAAGTTCACGCACTATGAGCTTCCTATCGAGGTGATTACGGAACTGGCGCAACACCCTAACATCATTGGATTGAAGGACTCTAGCGGCAACATCGAGCGCATTGCCGAGATTGTCGCGGCAACGCGCAATGCCGCCCGGCGGGAACTTCTCGTGACGATGACTTTCGCCGCATTCACGGGCCGGATGCTGGCAAATATGGCGCTGCCGGAGGGCAATTTCGTTTCCGCGGAAACGCTGGGTGGACAGGCAGCACTTGCAGTAGCCCCACCGCTTGCGAGAGTAAAGACGATGCGCAAGAAAGAAGTGGGATTTCAGGTGCTGAGCGGCTCGGCCCACAACCTGCTGGCTTCCCTGGAAGCGGGAGCAACCGGCGGCGTTCTGGCGCTGGCGACGTGCGCTCCACAGGCCTGCCAGGAAATCTACACGGCCTGGAAGGATAACGATCCGAAGCTGGCGAAGGAGAAGCAGCAGCGCGTCGTCGAAGCTTCTGCACTGATGGGCAAGCTAGGAATTCCGGCGATTAAGCATGCGTGCGATCTGAACGGATATTACGGTGGACGCCCGCGGATTCCGATGCTCCCGCTCGACGCGGAGCATCAGGCTGAGGTCGCGCGAGCGATGAGCGATTTGCGAAACTGAGACTCGTATGCGAGACGCGGACTCCATGAAGGACGACATCCCCACTATCTGTGCCATCAGTGTCGTCGCGTTGATAATCGCGACGATGCTGCATGAAGGATTGGGCCACGGCGCGCTGGCGCTGCTTACGGGAGCTACGTCGGGCACGCTCTCCACTGAGGCATGGTCGAGCGTCTACGATTCGCGCCTGGTCGCTGCCGGAGGCACGCTCGTCAATCTCGCCTCGGGACTCTTCTTCTGGATCGCACTTCGGGCTGCGCGCAATGTCTCCGCAACAATGCGCTTTTTTCTGCTGATCGCCTGCGCCTTCAATCTGTTCACCGGCACGGGATACTTCTTCTTCTCCGGCGTCACCAACTTCGGCGACTGGGCCCAGGTTATCGCCGGCATGCACCCTTATTGGCTGTGGCGTATGCTCCTCATCGTTGGAGGTATGGCGGCCTACTACGAAGCGATGAGGATGATAGCGATCGGCCTGGTGCGATATCTGGGCGTCTCTCAGAGCGACCATGCACGCATTCGCAGGCTGATGTGGGTGCCGTATTTCACCGCCATCATCATCGAAGTCGTCGCCGGACTGCGCAATCCGCTCGGCATAGCACTGGTCTTCGAGTCTGCTCTTCCTGCGACCGCCGGAGCAAACTGCGCGCTGCTTTTCCTTATCTACTACGCCCCGAAATCAACCGTCCCCGGTCCTGACCATCAACCCGTTCAGCGAAGCTATGCCTGGATCGCAATCGCGACTGTGCTTGCGATGTTCTTTATCGTGGTCGTTGGTCCTGGAATCAAGATTCAACGTTAAGGGTTACGATGGGAGCACCATGCCCGTCGCCTGCATGACCATCGAATTGCGCATCGAGCACGCGCAGTCGCTCAAAGACCGCCGCCAGGTCGTCCGCAGCCTGAAAGAAAAGCTCGGTCACGGTTTCAATATCTCTGTCGCCGAAATGGACGAGGCCATCACATGGCAATCAGCCACCATCGGCGTCGCAGCGATCTCCGGTTCACGCGACTACCTTGCCGGACTCATGCGCCAGGTGGAAGACGCCACGAACCGCATCGCTAACGATCTGGGCGCGCAGGCAGTCGATATCTGGTGGGAATTTTTGGACGCATAGAGCTGCCCCTTTTTAGCCATCCTCTCCCCGGTAGCTTTCTGATATTCTCAAACGTTTAACTAAAGGACAAAAAGATGCCGGAGCCAAGGGCACGTCAATACCATCGAGACCGGGTTGCCGAAACCCTGCGTGAAGAAATCGGCGCGATGATCGAGGGCGAACTCTCCGATCCACGCATCAGCTTTGCATATGTAACCCAGGTTGTTCTGAACCCGGGCGGCAAATCGGGGCTCATCTATGTTGCCGTCGATGGCGGCCCGGAGGAAGAGGCGCAGACCATCGAAGGACTCATGGCCGCGCGCGGGCACATCCGGCACACGCTGCTCGAGCGGCTGGGGACGCGCCGCGTCCCTGATCTCACCTTTCACATCGATCGCTCCGACAAGATGAAGGCGCGCATCGACGAACTGCTTGGCCGAGAGCGCAATCGGCAGAAGGATGTTCCCAGCAGCCAGGGCCAGTGAACAGGCCCGGCAAATCATCTATGCAGCGACGTGACGACATCCACGCAGTTCTGCACGCCATCGAAAGTGGCGAGCGCTTTCTGGTTTCCGGGCATGCCCGGCCCGATGGCGACGCGGTGGGGTCGATCCTCGCTTGCGGCATGATCCTCGAACAGCTCGGCAAGCAGGCCGACATGGTCTCCTGCGACCGCGTTCCGCTCATCTACCAGGGACTTCCCTGCGCCGGTGCCATTCGCAAGGTCACGCACGTCGAAGGAGGCTATGACGCCGTCATCCTGCTTGAATGCGACAGTATCGAGCGCTCGCGGCTCAAGGGCCTCGAAGGCCGCTCGATCATCAACATCGACCACCACACCAGCGGCCGAGCCTTCGGCAGCGTCAATTGGATTGACACCAGCTCCTGCGCCGTCGCCGAGATGGTCTATGACCTGGCCACGCTGGCAGGTGTGGATATCACATCCGACATGGCCACCTGCCTCTACACTGCCGTGCTCACCGACACCGGTTCCTTCTGCTACGCAGGCACCGATGCCCACACCTTTGATCTGGCCGGCGATCTGGTGCGTCATGGCGCCAACCCCACGCTCATCGCTCAGCACACTTATTTCTCCAACCCCACCTCCAAAATGCTCCTGCTCGGCGCGGCGCTCTCCAATCTGCATCGCGAAGGCCGTCTCGCCTGGATGTGGGTGTCGCATGACGATATGCAGCGTACACGCGCGGCCGAAGAAGACTGCGAGGGCCTTGTGAACTATGCCATCGGTATCGCTGGCGTCGAGGTCGCCGTATTCCTGCGCGAGCTCCCTGACCACCGTGTCCGGCTCTCCCTGCGCAGCAAGGGAGAACTCAACGTTGCGCGTATAGCCCAGCGCTTTGGCGGAGGAGGGCATCTTCACGCCAGCGGCTGCACGATAGACGGCCCGCTGCCTGCAGCGGCGGACCATATCCTCGGCCATCTCCGCGAATGCCTGCAGAGCTCCATGCACGAATTCGCCTGATACTTCTCGCATCCAAAGTCTAGAGCTGAGACAGGACACCGAGCCGCTTTACGTTTTTCTCCGCTCGATCTGTTAGCCTTGTCGCGGAACTTCCTGATAAACTGTGGGCATTTCTCCCAGAATCAAAGCGCTGTCCTATAGTCCGAACCGTCTGCTCGCGCGTTTTCCGGCCATGGAAACTGTGCTCGAAGTGGCGACGCTGTTCATCCTCGCCGCATTTTTCCTCTTCTATGGCCTCGTCCCCATCTTTGGAGGACCGGGTATCGGCCTGGTAGGCGCCGACGAGCCCCGCTATGCGCAGATCGCACGTGAAATGCTCGCCCGTCGCGACTACATCACTCCCATTCTGTGGGGCAAGCCATGGCTGGAAAAACCCGCACTCTATTACTGGCGCGCCATGTTCTCCTTCCGCGAGTTCGGCGTCCACGACTGGTCAGCCCGGCTGCCTTCCGCCACCTTCGCCTTCATCCTCGTCACGCTCATCTACCTGCACATTCGGCGCTTCCGCCGCGGAGGCCAGCTTGACGCGGCGCTTATCACGGCATCCTGCGCCGGCATCATCGCTTTTGCGCGCGGAGCATCCACGGACATGCAGCTTGCCGCCCCATTCTGCATCGGCATGCTCGGCTGGTACGCCTGGTACGAGACGGACAGCAAATTCTGGCTCTTCGATCTCTACTTCTTCGTCGGAGCAGCGACCCTTGCCAAGGGTCCGGTTGCGCCCTTCCTGGCGATGGTCATCATCGTCGCCTTCGCCGCTTTGCGACGAGAGTGGGCTATCCTGCGCCGCACCATCTGGTGGCCTGGAGTTGCCCTCTATCTCGCCATGGTGCTGCCGTGGTTTATCGCCGTGCAACACCGCAACCCCAATTTTCTGAAGATTTTTTTTCTGGAACACAATCTCGAGCGCTTCGCCACCAGCCGTTTCCAGCACGAACACGAGTTCTGGTTCTATTTCCCCATTGTCCTTCTGGCGCTTACCCCCTGGGCCGTCATCGCTATCGCCGCCTTCATCGACGCTGTGCGTCAATCCATCGCCGAATGGAAGGCCCGTCGCGCCAAATACCACTACATGGGCAATTTCCGCCCCGGCGATGCTTTTCCTGAGTTTCTCGTCCTCTGGGCGCTTGTCCCCATCATCTTTTTTTCGCTCTCCGAGTCCAAACTTCCCGGCTACATTCTTCCCTCCATCCCGCCGCTCACCATCCTCACCGGCGATTACCTCAATCGCATGCGGGAGCGCGGGCTGAAACCCTGGTTGCTCATCGCCCACGCCCTGCTCACCGGGGTACTCACCGCTTTCGTGGTTCTCCTGCCGTTGCATCTCCAGCGCCCCGAGGCTCTCCCGCCTTTCAATGCGATGCTCGCTGGAGGCATGACCGCATTCGCCGCTACGATCTTCATTCTTATTACCGTCTACCGCTTCGGCCTGAAGCGTCTGCGCATCGCCACCATGGCCCCCATGGTCATCATGCTGTTGTTCCTCTTCGGGATCGGGCCCTTTTTCGGCATCCACGCCTTTGCCAACACCAAGCGCAACATCGCCCTCATCGATCTCACCTACTCCGCCCGCCCTCTGGCGCAGATCCTGGCGCAGATCACGCCTCCCGATGGAACGGTGGCCGTTTTTCAGGTCCGCCGCGATCTCGAATTCGGACTTTCCTTCTATCGCGACAGCCGTGTTGTAAATTATGACAAGGATGGGGTTCCACGACAGCAGCACATCCTCGTGGTGCGTGAATCCTACATCGACCAGTTGCGCCCGTTGCTCCAGGGAAGGACATACGAGCCCCTGTTCACGTATCCTGCTCAGAACCTGGTCGTGTACACAGTTTCCGCGAGCCAATAGCGTGATGCATTCCGGCGGGGACATTAAGACTTAGCCGAGCCCTGAGAATCGGCCTCGGTAGCCGGAGCAGATCGCTGGATCGAACGGCCGCCGCTTTGGGCGGACACGAATATTCCGGGTTTGTCCATTTATGGTTATCTCCACCTGAAACGCGGGCTCTCAATACAGGTCGAGATATTTAGTACGCTTCTGAGGGTTCATTGCGCTGGCTGCCGTTGATTCCTGCGCGTAAATTCTTACCGATTGCAAGGGACGGGACACCATGACACCGGCGCTCCAACTCGAGATCCTCGACCTCCGGCACTTCTCGGCAGCCAGCCTGCGCCCGCTGCTCGAAGCCGAATCCCGTCTGTGGAGCGAGCGCCTCGAATGGGATTACCGAGCCTCCGCCGATCTGTTGCTGCAATATCTGGATTCGCGCTTGCTGCCCGGTTACGTAGCCATTGAGAATGGGCGTGTTGCAGGCTACCTCTTCTGCGTCTATGAAGAGCACAAAGCCGTGATCGGCGACGTCTTCGCCCTTCAGCCTCAAAACTCTGAGGCCACGGCCACCGATATCGAGTTGCGACTGCTTGAGAGCCTGATCGAGCTGCTTCAGAATTCTCCTGGCGTCGACCGGATTGAATCGCAGCTTCTCCTGCACCCGCATGGTCTGCACGCCGGCGCCTTCCGCGCTGCGGGCTTTCAGATTTACAAGCGCCTCTTCATGCGGCTCGATCTGTCGGGACTTGCCCATGCTACAGGTCGGCACTCTTTGCTCCACGGTCTCGCCATGCGCTCCTGGCGCGAGGACGACTTCAATGCCGCGGCTCATCTGATTTCGGGCGCATACGATGGCCATCTCGACAGCCACATCAACGATCAGTACCGGACAGTCGCCGGCTCGCTCCGATTCCTGCACAACATCGTCCGCTTTCCCGGTTGCGGATTGTTTGATGCAGCGGCATCCCGGGTGCTGGTGCATTCAGGCAGCCACGAGATTGCCGCAATTCTGCTCTGCTCGCGGGTGCGTGACGATATCGCGCACGTCACGCAGCTCTGCGTCGCGAAAGACAGCCGCGGTCACGGACTCGGCGCCATCCTGATCGACGAGTGCGCCGCTCATCTTAAAGCCCAGGGATTCCGCGCTCTTACCCTCACCGTGACCGAAGCCAATCAAAACGCGGTGGCCCTCTACCGGCGGGAAGGCTTTGGTGTGACTCACACCTTCGACGCAATGCTTTGGGAGAGAGGGGCTAGCTAAGAGGCGGAAAGCTAAAGTCCGGACCGCAAGGCCTCGCAGCTCGCGAAACTCAAAATTCTCTCCTTCGGCGCCGCTTTTTTTTTACAGAGGATCTTGAGGCATTGATGCGCCAGCCGAAGAAAGCTACCCTTATGCGCTACTACCTACTGGGTACTCCTCAATAAGTACGTCTCCTGGAGACTTGAATCCTGCAGCAGCGGCGCTACAGTTTGCAGTGTGCCGAGCTGGATTAGCCCGAATGAGCTAGCCTCTGCCCAAAAGGGTTCGCGTCCAGACCGTGCACGTGATGTGAACGTCTAGTCCGTTTTTGAAGGAGGAGTCATGCCAGCCATTTTGTATGAGGCTCCCCCCCGCCGCCTGCAAGTCTCAAGCCGTCCCTTGTTTCGCCTCTCTGTCTGCCTTCTCGCGACGCTCTTCGGAGTTTTCGCGATAACTGTCTCGTTGCGATACGTCGTCCAATTCCATGCAGCTTTATTCGCTGACTGGTCCGTTTTGGCGGTGCTGCTCACGGTCTGGTTTGCGACACTCATCAACATGTACAGGCTCGCATTCGTGGCTCTTGGTGCCGACAGATCCCACGGAGCTACCAAGAGTCCCGGCAAAACAGTGTCCTGGCCAACCACGTCAGCAGTCGAAATCGATTTCGACTGCGATGAACGGTACTGAGGCAAGTCACCAGGCCGGTTAGCCTTGGTGGGACAGGAGCGACGGGAGTCCGTTCTCTGGAGTTCCAGGAGGGAGGAGCGACGAAATATCGGTATCTTTGAGCAACCGTAGCAAGCGATCAGAGCGAGCAGCATTGCCGTCAGCGACAATGCGGCTGAACTCAGTTGACTGCTTCTCAGCTATCTCCTGATCAGCCACATCACCCAGCTGGCCACGATCACGACGCCGACGAAGATGCTCCAGCAATAGAGACCGTACTGAACCATGGCTTTCGGCGTGGACCGCTGCGTGATACCGAACACTACAGAAGCAAAGGTGGCGAAGAGCAAAACGGCGGAAAAATGGGAGGGAGCGAGCATTAAGCCTTCCTGCCAATGCGCAGGTTGTGCGCGTCTACGGCGGAGATGAAATTCAGCAGGCCTGCCACGACCACGAACTTCGTACCGTAGTCGGCGGTCGCAATCTGCACCGCGCCATGTCCCAGGTCGAAGATCCGGCCCAGCGCATAGAAGAGCCCGTTGCCCAGATCGCCGGCGAAACCCAGCATGTCGAGCACATCGCCCGTGTTCGGCACGTACAACTTGCCCTGCATTGCCAGTCCCAGCCAGAACATCGATGCGATCGAGACGAACAGCAGCAGCCCGCGCACCCAGCGTCCGGTCAGCACGTGACCTGCGCCCGGGACCAGCCAGCCTAAAATAAGGGCCGAGTAGAGGAAGCCCTGCGAGGTCGTTTGCGTCTTCGCGGGCACTTGAACTTTGGAAGCCATTTCTCTTTTGAATATAACAGGGTGCACGTCCCGAAGGGCGCCGAATCAGGCCGCCAGAGCCGATACAATCAGTCTGTAAACGCCACTTTTTTGCGCGCCAAGAACGGATGACGTGAAGTCAGGAGCACGATGCAACATAACCTGCAGCAGACAATGTCGCTTCTCGCCCGCACCCCCGTCGCCTTCAATGCACTTCTGCGCGATCTGCCGGAAGCGTGGACCCACCATAACGAAGGTGAAAACACCTGGAATGCCTTCGAGGTAGTCGGCCATCTGATTGATTGCGAGCGTACGAACTGGATTCCACGGGCAAAGATCATACTCAACTCCGGCGAGAACCAGCCGTTCACGCCTTTTGATCGCGGCGGACACGTTCGAGAGACGCAGGGCAAGTCGCTTGGCCAGTTGCTGGACGAATTTGCCCGACTGCGGACAGAAAACCTGGAAGAGCTGCGCGCATGGAATCTGCAGCCGGACGATCTCGCAAAGCGCGGACGGCATCCTGCCTTCGGAGCGGTCAGTTTGTCGGAGCTGCTGGCGACCTGGGCGGCTCACGACTTAACCCATCTGCACCAGGTCTCCAGAATCATGGCCCATCAATACCGAGAGACGGTGGGTCCGTGGAGCAAATATCTTGGTGTGCTTCAATGCACCGGGCATAGCGCAAACGGCTAAATCCTCACCAGCTCCTGCTGCACCCGCCCGGTCGCGACAGCCCGTTCCGCTGTGGCAATCATGTTCAGCTCGCTGCGAATTCCGAACTTCTTGAGATAGACCCCCGGCTCGACCGAAAAGCAGGTGTTCGGCAGAATCAGCCGCTCATCGTGCGTCTCCAGATTGTCGAGATGCGCCCCATTGCCGTGCAGCGTGTTACTGATGTTGTGTCCGGTGCGGTGCGTGAAGAACTTGCCATAACCGGCCTCGCCGATCACGGCCCGTGCCGCATCGTCCGCCTGCCATCCTGCGATCGGCTGCCTGCTGTAGAAAGCCTCCTTCACCACCTGCACCGCTGCATCGCGCGCCTCCCTGACCACCTCGAAAACCTGTTGCTCTTTTTCCGATGGCTCGCGGCCCACCACGCCCGTCCAGGTGATGTCGTAGTAGCAGGTACCGGGCCGGTTCTTGCGCGCCCAGATGTCGATCAGCACGAAGTCGCCGTTCTTTATCTCTTTTGCGCTCGCCTCCGTGGGTTCATAGTGTGAGTCCGCGCTGTTCTCGTTTACGGACACATTCGGCCCGTTCTCCCACACGAGGCCAGCGCGCCGCATCGCCTCCTGGAGCCACTGCACGATGTCGTGTTCTGTTACTCGCGCCGGTGCGCCAGTAGCGGGACGAACCCGGCGTCCAATCTCGCGAAATCCCTCCGCCAGAATTTCGTCAAGAGCCTTCTGCGCCTCGTAGTGGCTGGCAATCTGCGTGTCCGTCAGGACAGCCTCGAAGCGGCTCACCAGATCCGCCGAACTCACCACCGTCTTGCCCATCTCGCGCAGCACTTCCATCGTGCCCGCATCGAGCATCGAGACGTACATGATCGCGTTGCGCGGCGAATACTGCATGGCAATCGTCTCGTAGGGAGCGAGCATCGCGTCCAGCCCGATCTCCAGCTCCTGCCACGACGAGTACACGCCCGTCGAGCCCGGCAGCGAATCCAGGCGGCCGGATTCGATGCGATGCACCAGCTTGCGGGGCTCGCCCGCGGCTGGAATGGCGTAATACCAGCGCCGCGTTACATGCGCGCTCTCCGGCAATCCGAGAATGGAGTAAGCGATGGGATCGCGATGGTGATGATCGTAGAAAAGCCAGGCGTCGAGCGCCTGCTCGCGGAGAGCGGCTTGAATCGCGTCGATCTGCATGCGAGGCTCCTGTTAGAACCACAAGTCTACCCGAAGGCTGTTGACATGACACGACAACCGGGCAGCAAATCGCTTTGGTTCGCCGGGCCGATGTTATAGACTCAACCTCTCGCTCGACCCCGTAGAGAAATCAGGTATCGAGGCGCTATTTCATGAGACTGGGTACCGCATTCATCGCTTTTCTGGTCGGACTTGCCGGCATCTCAACGATGGTGGCATCGCATCGCCTTGAGCATATCCGCTCAGTGGACACGATCCAGTTGGTCGCATGCGGAATGTGTTTCGGCATCGCGATTGTGCTGGCGGCGCGGGGTCGAAAACACGTCTAGGCTATTTCTTCCCGTGTGCGGTCGCCTCCGTCGCCTGGTCGAGCATCGTGTACAGCTTGTTATAGTCGGTTACCTCGAGATACGGAGGAGCGCCGCCAGTCCGATCCGTCACCACCCAAACGGTGGGCGTCTGGTGCACGCCCAGCCGCTCGCCCAGCGCCTGGTCGGCCTTCACCTCATCGGCGAGCTTGCCCTGCGGATCGATCACAAAGGGCAGCGCGACGCCGTGCTGCTGCGCGAACTTCTCTGTAAACGTGCGCAGATCGTCCTTGGTCTCGATACTGATCTGGTTCGCGAAGATGTAGTCGCGATATTCGTTGCCGAGCTTTTTGGGCTGCGTGTCGAACCACCGCGCATTTACTGCCGCCTGAAAACTCCAGACGTGCATCTGCAAAGGAAAATCGTGCCTCAGCCAGGGAATGTGGTATTTGGCCGCCGCATCCTTGATCGTCGGATTCTGCCGCGCGCACATCGGACACTCCATGTCCGCAAACTCAATCAGCGCCACGTGCGAGCCTGCGGGAGGCTTGAGGGCAGACATGTCATGCTGGGCGTGGCTCACCTGAGCGCCGAGCGCGAGAACAATACCGGTAAGAGAAAGCAAAACGTTGCGTAGCATAGTGAATGACATGATTTTATCGCTTCCGAGCGCTCGTCGGCGAGTAGCGCCCAGAGCGTCCACAGAGACGGTCAACATAGAATCGGTATAAGCCGAAGGAGAAAAAGACCAAGTTCATGCGATTCCTGATTGCGTTCCTTGCCCTTGCGGGCATCGTCGTTTCTACCCTGGCACTGCGCGTGCACTACTCGAACGATGTCCAACCCTGCGACATCAACGCCCACTGGGACTGCGGCATCGTAAACCACAGCCGCTACGCTGAGATCCATCACATCCCCGTTGCCGCCATCGGAATCGCCGGCTATTTTGTCCTCGGCCTGCTTGCGCTGCTGCGCCGCCGCGGATTCACGCTTGGCGCCGCGCTCGTTGGCCTGGGATTCGCCCTTTACTTGACAAACATCGAAGCCCACAAGCTCGAGGTCTGGTGCCTGTACTGCGTCATATCCCAGGGAATTATCGCTCTCATCGCCCTTTTCTCATTGGTCTGGATGTTCGTCGGGAGGCGCAGAACGGTTGTCTAAACCGGCCAGCATCGGAGGATTCGCTGCTTGATACTTCGCAGGCGTGGCGCTGCCGATTTTCGCTGGTACCTGTTTCTTCCGGCCTTTCTCATTCTGCCCAATCTTCCGCTCCTGCTCGCCGCCCATCCGCTCAACCTGCTGCTGCACGGATACAACGACCTCGACTACCTCCTCATCGGCCTGCTGTCGCTGTTCGTGCCGCGCGTCGTTACTTTCTTCCTGCTGCTCGCTGCCATCATTCTCGATTTCGTCCACGCGGCCTGCGTCACCTATCTCTTCTCGCCTGCTGAATTCTTGAACACCATGCGCTACGGCGGGTTGCTCTCGACCACCCGTATCGGACTGATCGTGGCCGCGTTTGTCGCCGCACTTCTCGTTTGCCTGGCGTGCGTGGCCTGCACTTCGCCTCGCCTGAGTGGCCGGCAGCGAAAGCGGGCATCCGCAACCATGCTGATTCCCTTTCTCCTGCTGGCGCTGGCCGATCTCCGAAGCGCCCGTGACATCCTGCTCCACCCGGGCGATGAGAACAACTCCGCGCGCCTTTCACGGACTCCCACTCTCGGCCTGCTCTACAGTCAGGTGATCTATCAACGATACGAGCGGGGCCTGCGCCTCGGAGGCCAGTACGCGATGCCTTCCGCGACCGCACTCGCGCTGAATCACTTGCAGGACTATCGGACGTCCCCACCGGCTCAGCAACCCAACGTCGTCCTGGTCGTCGTCGAATCGTGGGGACTGGCTCGCGATCTATCGCTGCGACGCGCAATGGTCGAGCCTTACGCTGATCCTCGTCTGCACGCAGAGTATCAATTGTTGGAGGGCACCATGCCCTTCCAGGGACCAACCACTTCCGGCGAAGGGCGCGAGCTATGCCAGACGCGCATGGGTGCATACGTCGCACAGGGCACAGCCGCGCAGCTTGAGCGCTGTCTACCTCTGCGCATGCGCCGGATGGGGTATCGCACGCTCGCCCTCCACGGCTTTAGCGGCGAGATGTACGACCGCAAGGACTGGTATCCGAAGATGGGCTTTGAGGACATCTGGTTTCACGACCGTCTTCAGGAAGCCGGCGTGCCCGACTGTGACGGCACCTTCAAGGGAAACTGCGACGATGCCGTCGCCGCGTGGCTGGGCACACGCCTTCAGCAGCCCGGCGATGCTCCTCTATTTGTGCATTGGGTTACCCTGAACTCGCACTTGCCCCTCTGGCGGCCGGTCCAGCTCAAGTCGCCCAGTTCATGCGAAGTCAGCGCGATCACGCGCAGCGACACCACCGTCTGCTCCTGGTATCGGTTGATCTCCCTGGTAAGCCAATCCATGCGCGATCTCGCGCTCAGGCCGCTTGGCCGTCCCACCATCTTTGTCGTCGTCGGAGACCACGCGCCCCCGTTCGACAAGGATTTCGAGCGCGCACAGTTCTCGTCCACCGAGGTTCCCTATGTGATCCTTTTGCCGTCGTCCTAAACAGCGCGCTAGTTCTTCATCACCGTCTGCACCAGGTCGCCCAGTTCTTGCGCCGTGAACGCGTTGCCCTCAAGATTCACTGCCAGCTGTCCTTTGCGATCGAGGATGACCGTGTGCAGCGAGTGCGTGACAAATCCGTCATCGTTCCAGAAGTTCATCCCAAACATACCGGCAACCTGCTGAATCTCCGGCAGAGGTCCGGTAAGAAAGTGCCACACGGACGGATCAGCCTTCCACACCCCCGCGTAGTTCACCAGTGCCGCGCCCTGGTCGTGCTCTGGATCGATCACGATCGTCATCAGCACCAGATCGCGCCCCGCCTGGTCGTGAAAGCGCTTCTCAACCCGCGCCAGGTTATTCGAGAGCCTAAAGCAATAATTGGGATTTGGGCAGCGCGAGTATCCAAACGTGAGCAGGACGACCTTGCCAGCAAATTGCGACAGACGAACCTCCTTGCCGGTCTGATCGGTCAGGCCAAAATCAGGCGCGCGCTCTCCCTCCGTCAGAGCCTTCACCTCCGGATGCATCGCCTTGTGCAGGGCCGTCAGCTGGCCCGCTTCCAACGGCTCGGATTCCAGATTGGTCGCAGCCCGCACGCGGATGTCTTCCGCATACAGATCACTCCCTCGCGCAATGATGGTAAAGCTCACCGCCGTACCCGGCTTCAAATTCGCCAGCGCCGCAGCATCGCGCACCAGAAACGGCATCTCCATCGCATCCATGTAATTGGGAATTGCCTCGCACGATACGATGAGGGTCCGATGCGCTGCATCTACCTTCAGTACCACGCCCTTTGCTGGGTGAGTCTCCACCGCCCGGGCGCAACTCCAGCCCAGCAAAAAAATCACCGCCAGACTCATCGCACGTTTCACCGCGCCGCCTTACTGCTCCCGAGCTTGTATGGCTGCCGATCGAGCTTTGAGAAGGCCGCCCCAAACTCTTTGATCTCGATGTATTCGTTCTTATCCACGTGAGCAAAATGCTGTCGGCTATTCGACGCAGGCCACCACACGTCGAGAGACGTGATGCGCGCTCCATGCCCCAGGCCGATATGCTGCTCCAGCGGGTTCTGGCCGAACGAACTCGTATCTCCAACTCGCCGGTAAATGGAGCGCGCCGCGGCGCCATCATCTTCCACCGTAACCTTGATCTCCGCCCCAACTGCGCTGCGATTGCTCTTTACGCCAACTAGCCGCACATTGATCCAGTCATTGTCGTTTCCCGGATTTTCGAAGACCCGCATCGTATGCTTGTCCGAAAAAATCGCCCCGCCCGTCTCGGCAACGATGTCTTCATGGCCGCTCCGTTCCAAATCCGCAAACGCTACACCGTGGCCTTTGTGCAGCTCTCCTGTGCCCGACGAAGCTGTGATGTCGACAAACTTTTTACCCGCGTCATTCCTGAACAGAACGTGCGGCAGCATCCCGGTGAATGACGGCTGTCCCTGTCCGAGATAAATGTCCAGGTAACCATCGTTATCCACGTCGCCGAAGTTCGAACCCATCGGCATGAATACCTTGTCCAGCCCCACCTGCGCCGTCACATCTTCAAACGTGCCATTGCGCAGATTGCGATAGAGCTTCAGCGTCTCCACGTTATGCGGAAGTCCGAGCGCGCTCCGCATCGACTCGTCCACCGAATTGAAATAGCTGGTCACAAAAAGGTCGGGCCAGCCATCATTGTCATAGTCGAAAAACCAAGTCGCAAAGCTGAACCACGGAGCCTGTACCCCTGCCTGCATCCCTACCTCGGTAAACGTGCGGTCGTGATTATTGTGATACAGAAAATTCGCGCCGTTCACGTTCGATACATAGAAGTCGACATACCCGTCGTTGTCGTAATCCGTCGCCGCAACCCCTTTGGTGTACGCCGTGCGGTCAACGCCCGCCGCATGCGAAATATCTTCGAAGGTCCCATCGCCCTTGTTGCGAAACAACTGGCTGGGAGCATTCTCGTTACCGATGAACAGGTCGAGGTACCCATCATTGTCGATATCCGCCCAGGCCGCTGTCTGCGTCCGAGTCACCGTCTCGCCCAGCCCGCTGGCCTGCGTCACGTCTGTAAACGTGCCATCGCAGTTGTTCTTCAGCAGAGACTTTCGCACCGGAAACTCCCACCCTCCGCGCAGCACCAGAATATCCATGCAGCCGTCGTTGTTGTAATCGGCGGCGACGACGTTCAGTCCACCCAACTGGTCCGCCAACCCGGCCTGCGCTGCGCGATCCGTGAACGTCCCGTCTCCGTTGTTGTGGAAGAAATGCATCGGCTCGCACACATCCATGCTCGTGGTCACCACGTCGAGCAGCCCATCGTTGTCGAAGTCCTCCACGATCGCCCCCCCCGCCTCGGAAAAGACATTCAATCCGGCTGCCTTGGCCACATCGGTGAAGCGGCCCACACTCTGCTTCGACGCAAAGGCGCTCGCCGGAATCACGTACGCCACCGGCACCCCTGCCGGATAGTCGCCCACCGACATGTACGCGAGATTCAACAGCCACCTCACCTCGTAATCGCCCGGCTTCAGTTCGAGATATTTCAGGAAATACTGGATCGCCAGCCGCGAATCCTCCTGCTTCTCGTAGTGCGCGCCTGCATGCAGTGGAGGAAAGAAATCCTGATCGCCTGAGTCGCGATACACCCCATTCTCCATCTCCGACTTATGCAGATAGAGCGCTCCCACCGTCTCCGCCAGGTAAGGAACGGCATCCGGGACGCTCGTCACGGCAATCTGATACGCGGCCTTCGCCTGCTCGATGGCCCGGTCCATGTCTCCCACAAATGCATATAGTTGGGACAGCGCCCCATGCCCCTGCATGATGTCGATCGGGCTGACATTACCCGCCGGAGCGGCCACGGCCTGTGCCATCATCGCACTCATGCGCTGGATCGCCGCCGCATGCGCATCCTTGCGGATCGCGCACACCGCACGCAAATCGCGATTCCACCCCTCCGATTTGGGATAGTCCTGAAACGCGGCATTTTCCTCCACATTGCCCGAGACGTTGATCCCAAAGCGAACCACTCCGGAAGCCGTCAGCTCCTGAATGCGCTCAGGATTCAACTCAACGGCGTGTTTGCCTGCAGGAAAAATGGTGAGCACCGCAAATCCTGCCGGGATATGGACGACGGCGGAAAACTCTCCGGCCTTCAATCCCTTCAAAGCACCCCGCAGCTCCGGCCGCAGCTGATCGGGATCGAGCTGCCCCATCGAGCCGCCGTCATTCGAAGTCGGGTCGATAGATTTTTCTTTCGCCAGCACGCCAAAGTCGGCCCCTGACCTGAGCTGCTTGAGAATATCCGCGGCCTGCTCCGCGGTCGCCGTCACTAGAATGCCGACTTCGACCTCATGCGAGGACCCTGACTGCTGGGCGGAGACGTTATGAGGTGAGATTGCTTGCCCACCCGCAAGCATCCACAACACGATTGCGGCGAGGTTCGAGAAAAAAGACGCTCTTACTACGTTACTACCCAGAATCCGCTCCTCAACTGTCGTCCTGCTCTCGGCGCACGCACTACCCGCGCGCCAAAAGTAGCTGCATCAACATTAGACTATCGATTGGAAGCTGGTCTCAATCCAAAGACTGAGAGTCTGGGCAGTTGCAGGGCGACCAACCAGGCGGATGCATGGTTGATTCTCGAGGCGGTTCTGTTCTCCGGATTTGGCAACGGGCTGTCGGTATGAAAATGCAGTTTGTAGGCTGCGATCCAATCTGTAGCAATTTCGTTTTGCGCCGTTGACAGGTCAATCTGGCCGTTACAGACCATCTCGTGCAGGCGATTCTCCAATTCGTCCTTGACGTGCGCATTCCAGGCAGTCGACGTGTATGGTTCCGGCCAGAGGTTCCGAACATCGTTTGCCCCGCCCAGCTCCGGCGTGATCAGGTAGTCGAGCTCGTAAGCCTTGCTCGCGGAAACCGGCAGCCCGTATTCCTTGAACACGATCTGCTCCGTTGAAATATCGACCGCAGGCGGCGCATCCGCGTGTTGCCTGCCGCACAAGTCGGCCTGCTTGACGTCGCGAGTAAATCCCGGCGTCAGCGTTCTGTCCGGAAGCGCGCGTGCCTGGACTTGGAAAGCCCCTCCCATCGAACGGAACCCGCCGGAACGCATTCTCCAGACGCCAGCCGCCACGATCAACAGAGCTACACAGGCCAACGCGACTTGCCGCGAAAACACTCCGGAAAACAGCCGAAAGCGTGATTTGTGCGCTGTCGCCGCGGCTACCGCCAATTGAGCTCTAAGCGAGGCGCGAAGTCCGGCGGCAGGAGGCATCCTCCCATCGACTCTGCTCTGATGAATCTGCACGAAATCGGCAATGGCGCCTTCCAGTTCCGTCGCGCGCGCCCGGCACGTCCAGCATGCGGCAAGATGTTCACGCATTCGGTTCGCGCTGTGCACCGAAAGCTCGCCGTCAGCAAATAGCAACAGATCCTGATCCGACAAATGGGTATGTAGATGAACATCCTTGTCGCGCATGGTCATTCCCTCCCTTCGGAACGCGTCAACCGTGCCAGCGACCGTGCCAGCGACATCGAGACACCTCCCAGAGAAATGCCGAGGATCTCCGCAATCTCCCGGTACTTCAGCCCTTCCGCGCGCAGCGACAGGCAGCGTTGATCCTGCTCCGGGAGAGCCTGCAGAACCGCGAGCAGGCGCTTCTGCCTCTGGCTGAAGGCAATCTGTTCTTCCGCGCTGGGGCCGGGACAGGAATGCGCAGTCGCAATCTCGTCATAGGCCACGTTGATTCCAGATGCCTGATTCGCGCTGCGCCGCTTCAAAGCGAGATTGTGCCCAACCCGAAACACCCAGCCGCGAAGATTCCGCCTTGAGCGGCCAAGCTGCAGGTGCCGGAAAAGCGAAAGAAAGGTCTCCTGCACGATGTCTTCCGCATCATGAACCGTCAGGCCAAACGAAAGCATGTAGGCGAAGAGCCTGTCCTGGAACTGGTCGAAGAGAGAAACGACTTCATTCTCAATTTCGGAGTGGACAGCCGGAAGCGTCGCGCTGGCCATCGCTGGCAAAGGCAGACTGATCGTTGAGTCCTGGTTTGAATCCGTCATTGCTCTGTCAGGCCTTGTCTAC
>JABCZC010000030.1 GCA_013289875.1 Acidobacteriota bacterium
ATGTAGTAAGTGCGTGCGCTGCCTGCCCTGACGCGCAGTCCTGTACCGTGCCGTACGCCTCCGTAGTAAACTGCACCCCGGGCAACCGCGCTATCTACGGCCTCGTTGTTGAGGATCCTGGGCCGCCAGCCGCTGTCGGCTCCTGCGAACCAGTTGGAAATTGCCTCGACAATCCTCTCGCGAGTGACGGCCGGCGCACAGAAGCCGCCATTGAAGAGCACGGCATCGGGTCGAGCCATTCTGCGGCCGGCGGACGAAGCATTCATGGCAATGGCCGCTTGCGTCAGAAATGCGGCGAGGTGCCTGGTAATGGCGGGATCGCTGGCGTAGGGCAGGCCGAGTTCGCGCAATCCTGTTGGCCGGCCACTCGCCGGTAGCTCATCAGGCGAAGTGATTGGCAGGAAACCGCTCGTCAGAATCTGCAAGACTTCCGCGCGACTCAAGTCAACGCTGAGCGTCTGCCCGACCACCGCGCGGCCGCTGCCCAGGACCGTGACCGGAACGCGCTCCAGGGATGGATCACTCAGCAACCGCTCTTTGGACGCACAACAGGTCCGGCGTAACGCATAACGTTGTCGCAGAGTGAGCTTGACGTCCCTGCCCCCCTCTTCCACGAGCTTCTCTTCCACACGGCGGGCGAGGGCGAAATCGAGATTGTCGCCGCCGAGCAAAAGGTGCTCGCCTATGGCAGTGCGCTCAAACTGATGCTCGCCATCAACCAGACGGACACTGACCAGGCTGAAGTCGGTTGTGCCGCCGCCGATGTCGGAGATCAGAATCAGATCGCCATCGCTGAGGTCCTCACGACTTTCCGGCGCGTGTCGATTCCCAGCGATCCAGGCATAAAATGCCGCCAGCGGTTCTTCGAGTAGGGTGAGTTTGTCGAGCCCGGCGCGGCGGGCAGCTTCGACTGTCAGTTCGCGCGCATCCTCATCGAACGAAGCGGGCACGGTAAGGACAATTTCCTGATGCTCGAAACGCGTCTCAGCATTCGTTCCCATGGCGCCATTCCAGGCGTCGCGCAGATGCATGAGGTAGCGTGCGGAGGCTTCGACAGGGGAGATCATCGGCTGCGGCGGTTCAGCCTGCGCCGGAAGGATGCTGGCGCGGCGATTCACCCCCGAATAGGAAAGCCATGACTTGGCCGAGGACACCTGGCGTGTGGGGACGAGCGATCCCATTTCACGCGCGAGCAGACCGGTGACCATGGGCGGATCCTCATCCCACGTGGCGCTGACGGCTCCGGCAGACAGCTCATCTTCGGTTGGGAAGTAAAGAAAAGAAGGAAGCGAGGGCAATGTGCGGACTTCACCCCGTGCTACCAGCTGCGGTACGGGGAACACATGAATCGGGGAGTCCGCATCGGGTGCTTTCTCAGCGTCGACGTACGCCACGACAGAGTTTGTTGTGCCTAGATCGACGCCGATCAGATAACGGGAGGGCACCGATGATCTCAGCGCCCCGTCTTTTCGCGAATGTTCAGCTCAAGCTTCCAGCGTTGCGTGCCATCACGGGACACGCACCACACTTCGAGCGTGCCGATTTCAGTGACTCGCGTCTCGAGCCGCACGGGTACGACCGTTCCCTGTTGGCCATCCAATTCGAGCGTGACCTCCAGCGGGCTGAGTTCCTCGATATCGTCGCCCCAATCTTCGAGCAGACTGCCGACCTGGTCCTGCTTACGAACGCTGGAGTTCAGGAAGCGAAACTCGGCTGGCTCCCCGACGACGAGGCCAAACTCTCTGTTGGGAATCGTGGCCTCCGTGCCTTCCTCCATGCCGAAGGGAACGACGCAGAGCGCCTTGAGCGGAGCTTCCATGCCGGGCACCGCAGGCATGGCGCTTTCAATTCCGATGTAATACGTGCGCGAGGCGCCACTGCGGATACGCACGCCGCGCCCGCGCCGTGCCTTTCCGTAATAGGCAGCACCGCGCGCAACTGCGTGTTCCAGATCGGGCGCTTCGAGGATTTGCTGTGCCCCGAGCCCGTCGAAACCCTCTTGTGTTACCCAGCTGTTCAGCACTTCAACCAGCCGATCGCGGAGCACTGCCGCTTTCATCACGCCGCCATTGAACAGGATGTGCGTCGGACAAGCCAGCCCGCTGCGTCCGCGCCGAATGCCCGCTGCTTCGGGACTGTTACGAGCTTGCTCCGACAGAAAACGCGCGAGGTGTTTCGTGACCGCTGGATCAGCCGCGTACGGGAGGCCCAGTTCCTGAAAGCCAACACGGCGCTGTCGCGCAGGTAACTCGCTGCTCGCGACTTCGGGGAAGAATCCCTTGACCAGCACCTGGTCGAGGTCTTCGCGTGTCAGCTCCGTTTTGATGGTGCCGCCGATGAGCTTCGTCCCCTTGCCCAGCAACGTGATTGGGCAACTCTGCGTTCTGGGCGATGCGAACAGCTTCTCCTTCGCCATGCGGGACTGGTGCCACAGTCCGTGCAACTGCCAAGTATCGACGCGGTGGCCCGAGGCTTCAAGGCGCTGCTGCAGGACACGCGCCAGGGCCAGGTCCATGTTGTCGCCGCCCAGCAGGATGTGGTCGCCAACGGCGACGCGTTTCAGCGTCAGTTCGCCATTCTCTTCGGAAACCGAGATGAGGCTAAAATCGGTGGTGCCCCCACCGACATCGCAGACGAGAACGAGATCGCCGACTTTGATTCGGCTGCGCCAGGCATCGGCGTGGCTCTCAAGCCATGCGTAAAACGCTGCCTGGGGTTCTTCGAGCAACGTGACATGTTGAAAACCGGCCTTTTCGGCGGCGCGCCTGGTCAACTCGCGTGCCTCTTCGTCGAACGAAGCCGGCACGGTGAGCAGAACTTCCTGTTCCGCAAGAGGGGGTTCGCGTTGCCCATCTGCCTCGCCGCTCTCCCAGACGCTGCGCAGGTGCTCAAGGAACTGCGATGACGCTTCGACCGGCGATAGCTTGCGAACCTCTTCGGGCGCCTGCCAAGGCAGGATCGGCGATGTGCGGTTCACCCCGGCATATGAAAGCCAGGATTTGGCGGACGCGACCAGGCGGTTGGGGCTTTCCGCGCCGCGTTTGCGTGCCAGTTCGCCGACCACGAACTTCGGCTCGGGGTCCCATGGCAAGGCGATGCTGCCCTTGGGAAAATCAAACTCTCCGGGGATATATAGAAACGACGGCAGCAGCGTGCGTTCCGCCACTTCGTTCGTATTCACCGACTGCAGGATACCCAGGACCTCGATGCGGCTGTCCTCTTCGGTATTGGCGTCGCAGCGCGCCAGCGCCGAATTTGTCGTTCCCAGGTCGATGCCAACGATGTATTTGGCCGCCAACGAACATCTCCTATTGAAATCCAATTTTTATTGAGCAGATGTGGATCAACCGTTACGAGAGTTCGACCTCGGCCGGCGCAACCACCATTCGGCCGGCGGCTTGCGGCAACGGGGGCAGAATTAGTTCCTTCACGCGCCAGCCTTTGTGTCGCAACACCCCGCGAACCGGCGGCTGACCCGCCACGTTGCCGATCAATTTGATGGCTGCGGGATCAAAACCCGCTTGTACCGTTACGGGCTGATCCTCCTCCGAGTCCACAATCGGCTCCAGCTTCACGTAATTGTCGAGTGCCTGCCGGCAAGTCTCGTGGATGGTGCGAACAGCGGCTCCAAGCTGAGTATCGGGATAGGCGGAGATGTTCTCCGCCAGGAAATCGATAAGCCGCCCATCGCGTTGCAGCAGCGCAAGCATCTGAACCGCGCGATCGAATGATTCCGGGGCTGGTCGCTCCACTTCCTTCAGGCGAGAGACGGAAGGCGCGGCAACCGTAGGCGCCTGCGCAACCGGACCGGGAGGCTTGACCAGCTTCTGCGCGATGTCGTTGGGAATTTCAGCGTGGAACAGGATCGAAAGGAAACACCGAAACGCAAGAATCACACGTTCCCAGAATCCGCTCATAGCTACTCCGGACGATCGTAAAATCCAACAGATTGGAACCGACTACGCGCCAAGTTCAGAAATGAATCCGACCGGTTCGCATGCACCATGATACCAATTGCATCCAGATGGTCGGAATTGCGGACAGCAGGCTAGCGTCATGTGAGGGAGACTTGAAAAGCCATAAATGACAACTCAGACAACCGTCGACTGCGATCGACGGCCACAGCGACTGCTTGACGGTGACCGGAGCCGGCACCGTGAACGGGGAACGCCAACCGCTCGCCGCCAACGTACAGATTAGGAGTTTTCACTGAGCGGCTTCTCGCGGGGGCCCTGGCCAGCCACCACGTGCGCCACGCCGGCAATCGCAAAGCACTCATTCCATCTATCAATTGCTGCGGCCTGCACGAGACGCGATCTCCCCAATGCTGCGTCTCCCTACATCAGTTCGGCGATGAAGGACTTGGCGATATCGGGGGGGATGCGGTTGTCCTGCTTGACGAGCGGACCAGCATTCAAGACGGGCTCAGCGCCGTGGAGCGTGGGCACGTCGGTTCGCTCGAAAAATCTTCCGATCGGGATCTCATCGCCCCATAGCAGAGATTTCTCCATCGCCGCGCCCCAATCGGTGGGATCGTACTCAGGATTGTCTTCGAGCTTCTTCACCCGTGGACGGAACCATTGGAAGGTGTTGTCGTGGTTGTACGTGACGCATGGGCTGAAAACGTCGATAAACGAAAAGCCCTTGTGCTCGATGCCGCGCTTGATCAGCTCGACGAGGTGCTTTTGATCGGCGCTGAAACCGCGCGCGACGAAGGTTGCCCCCGCGGCCAGAGCCAGCGAAATAGGATTTACCGGCGCCTCAATGTTCCCATAGGGCATGCTCTTGGTCTTCATGCCAACGCGGCTGGTGGGAGAGGTCTGGCCGGTAGTGAGGCCATAAATCTGGTTGTCCATCACGAGATAGAGCAGGTCGACGTTGCGGCGCATCGTGTGCATGAAGTGGTTGCCGCCAATGCCGAATCCGTCGCCATCGCCGCCCGTGACCAGTACGGTCATCGCATGATTGGCCAGCTTCATTCCCGTGGCCACGGCCAGAGACCGGCCGTGCAGTGTGTGCATGCCATACGTGTCGATGAAGCCGGGAAAGTTTGACGAGCATCCGATGCCGCTGATGGTGGCCACCTCGTGCTTCGGAATCTGCAACTCGACGAGCGCCTTCTGAACGGCGGCGAGCACGCCAAAATCGCCGCATCCGGGACACCAGTCGGGATCGACCTTGCCCTTGAAGTCAGCCATCACCATCGCTTTGGGAGCCACTACATCGGTCGTCGCCATCTTTGGTTCTCCTTCACGTCTTGTCTAAACCATCACTTCGTGTGCCGGCACGGAGAGCTTGGTCTTGCCCGCAAGCTGGTCCCGCACCGCTTCGACGATGTGGTGCGGCATGAACGGCTCGCCGTCATACTTGCGAATGTGCCCCTTAGGAACAAAGCTGGTTTCGCTGCGCAGGTAGCGGGCGAACTGGCCACTGTAATTGTTCTCGACGATGATGGTGTGCCGTGCGCCTTTTAGCAGGTCGAGGATCGCGTCTCCATGTAGAGGCACAAGCCAGCGTATGGGGAGATGATTGGCGGAAACGCCCTCCTCCCGTAAAAGCTCGCAGGCCTCGTCAATCACCCCGTAGGTCGAGCCCCAGCCGATCAGCGTGACGTCGGCGTTAGCCGGACCCTGGAGCTGCGGCAGCGGAACCATGGCCGCGATGCCATCCATCTTGCGCATGCGCTTTTCCATCATGGCGCGGCGCTTCACCGTGTTGGTGTACTCGTCGCTGATCAACACGCCGTCTTCGTCGTGCTCGTCGCTCGACACCGTGTGCGTGTGGCCGGGCACGCCGGGAATGGCGCGCGGAGACACGCCACTCTCCGTGATCTTGTATCGCTTGTAGGTTTCGTGATCACCAGACCCGTTCGACGTAATCAGTTCGCCGCGATCGATCACAGGATGGAAGTCGAGTTCCTTCGGATCGACGCTGAGCCGCCCCTCGGAAAGCAGCAGATCGCAGAGCACGATTCCCGGACACTGGAAGCGATCGGCAATATTGAATATCTCCGGGATCAGTTTGAAACAGTCGCCTATGTCGAGGGGAGCGGCAATGACCCTCGGATAGTCGCCAAAGGCCGCGCCCAGCATCTGCCACAGATCGCCCTGCTCGGTCTTGGTGGGAACGCCGGTGGACGGGCCGGCGCGCTGGCAATCGATGACCACGATCGGAATCTCTGCCTGCGCCGCCAGGCCAAGGCCCTCGCTCATGAGCGCAAAACCGCCGCCTGAAGTGGCGCACATGGCACGAACCCCGGCGTGCGCGGCTCCAATCGCCATGTTGATCACGCCAATCTCGTCCTCCACCTGGCGAACCATGATCTCCGCTTTCCGCGCGTGCTCCGCCATCCAGTGCAGAACGCCCGTGGAGGGGCTCATCGGATATGCGGAGTAGAATTTTACGCCCGCCGCCGCGCCACCCATCGCCAATGCGGCATTGCCGCTAAGCACGGCATAACGGGTCTCGGTCATGGGGAGCGGCCACTCGAAAGGTTTGAAATTTTGCGTCGCATAATCGTAACCGGCGCGCGCCAAGCCGACGTTTTCGTCGATGACCTTCTGCTCTTTCTTGCGGAACTGTTCCGCAAGTACGCTTTCCAGAGCAGGGAATCCGACGCCCATCATGCTAAGGGCTGCACCAATAGCGAGCGTGTTCTGCGCAACTTTGTTCTTGCTGATATCGGCGAGTTTCGAAACCGGGATGGGACACATCTGCACTCCGGCTGCGGGAGTACCCGGCTGAATCAGGTCCGCATTGTAGAGGCAGGCCCCGCCGGCCGAAAGCAGACCCAGGTGCCGGTCCATCGTGTCCTGATTGAGCGGAATCAGCAGGTCGATCCGGTCGCCCATATTGGAGATTTTGTCAGGGCCGGTGCGAATTGTCAGGAAGGTATGACCGCCGCGAATGATGGACTGATAGGCGTTGTAGGCATTCAGATGCAATCCGCGGCGGCTGAAAATCTTCGCGAAAATATCGCCGGGCGTGGCGACACCCTGACCGGCGGCGCCTCCCACACCTACAGCGAACGACTGTCTCATAAACATCTCCCCAGGCTGGCCCACTGAGTTTCAGAGCCTGACGCCAGAGAACTATCGAGCACAGGGATTCTACGGCCCGCTAGAAGTGTAGGCAAGTACCCGGTGGAATTGATTGCAGGTTCGTCACCTGTGCTGGCGGGAATAGCTGCGCGGCGATTCGGTGCAGTCTATTCTTTACGCGCGGCGACGACGCGGTCGTTCTCCAGCTCCAGCATGACGGACTGAATCAGTTCCTTCGCGCCGTTGATCTCACCCAGCACGGTCTCCAGGTCGAGCGCAGGCTTCGATGGGTTGCGCTGCGACGCGCAGTAAACTCCGTGCTGCCCAACCAGGATCAGCGCATCGGTCAGCATATCCAGAGACACGGCCAGCCGCCCACGCGCCTTGCCCATCATGAATTCATACTTCTCCAACTCGTCTCGGCGATGAAGCAGTGAGGACATGCCGTCTACCATTCCTTCGCAGGAGTGTCGACCTCGACAGCGTCTTCTGGCGGGCCTTTCCAGCGCAGGACTGGCTTGCGTGCCGCCCCCGTTTCATCGAGGCGCGAGATGCGCGTCGCATGCGGAGCCGTAATCACCACCTGCGGATTCTCCTCGACCTCTCGAGCAATCTGTCGCATGGCATCGACGAACAGATCCAGCTCTTCTCGCGATTCGCTCTCCGTCGGCTCGATCATCAGCGCGCCGGGCACGATCAGCGGAAATGACGTTGTGTAGGGATGAAAACCGTAGTCGATCAACCGCTTGGCGATATCGCCGGTCTTCACGCCGTTCTTCACCTGCCGTTTATCGCTGAAGACCACCTCGTGCATCGAAGGCGTGGTGTATGGCAGTTCGTACACGTCTTCCAGCTTTTTGCGGATGTAATTCGCGTTCAGCACCGCGTCTTCCGTCGTCTGCCGCAGGCCATCCGGTCCATTCGCCAGCGTGTAGGCCAGCGCGCGAACAAACATGCCAAAGTTGCCGTAGAGCATGCGTACCCGTCCCACCGACTTCGGACGGTCGTAGTTCCAGTGCAGCAATCCATCTTCACCTTGAGCCACGACAGGGCTGGGCAAAAACGGCTCCAGAATCTTCTTGCATGCCACGGGACCCGATCCCGGACCACCTCCGCCGTGCGGCGTCGAGAAGGTCTTATGCAGATTCAGGTGCATCACATCCACGCCGAAGTCACCGGGCCGCGTCTTTCCGACCAGCGCGTTCATGTTCGCGCCGTCCATATAGAGCAGCGCGCCCTTATCGTGCAGCACATCGGCGATCTTGTGAATCTCGTTTTCGAAGACGCCGATTGTCGAAGGATTCGTCAGCATCATCGCTGCCGTATCTTCGTTGACGATCTGCGCGAGTGCCGCCACGTCCACGCCGCCCTGCGCGTTCGATTTCAAATTGATGACCTGGTAGCCGCAACTCGCAGCGGTTGCGGGATTCGTCCCATGCGCCGAGTCGGGAATGATCACAGTCTTCCGCGCATTTCCCTTCGACTGGTGATAGGCGCGCGCCAACAGGATGCCGGTGAACTCACCATGCGCGCCCGCCGCCGGCTGCAGAGTGATCGCGTCCATGCCGGTGATCTCGATCAGGCAATCCTGCAAAAGCTTGACGATCTCGAGCGCTCCCTGCGACAGCGATTCCGGCTGATAGGGATGCGCCTCCGCAATCCCCTCCAGCCGCGACACCAACTCGTTGACGCGCGGGTTGTACTTCATCGTGCAACTACCGAGCGGATACATCCCCAGATCGATCGCGTAATTCCAGGTTGAGAGCCGCGTGAAGTGGCGGATAATCTCGATCTCACTCAACTCCGGCAGCGCTCCCACATCGTCGCGTACTGCGCCGCCAAGGAGCGCAGCCGCGTCCACTTCCGGAACGTCGAGCGGCGCGAGCCGATAGCCCTTCTTGCCCGGCGAGGATTTCTCGAAACTCAAGCCTTCATTCTGGGTGAGATGAGCTGTTACTTTGCGCATGGTGCCTACAAATCCATCCGTTGTTGCCATCAACTCCTCAAATCCTGCAGCGAACCTGTTTATCGCGCCTCAGCCGCCACCGGTGCATCTGCCAATACAGAGGCCGCAGCGTCGATCTGTTTTCTTGTCGTCAGCTCGGTCGCGCACCACAGCGTCGCGTTGCCCAGCTCCGGATACCACTTCCTCAACGCCAGGCCACCGATGATCTTGCTCTCCAGCAGCCGAGCACTCAGTTGCTCCGGATCCTCATCCGTCTGCAGCACAAATTCGTGGAAGCGCGGCGTTCCCGCAAACAGCAGCTTGCCCTGCGCACCCAACGTATCCGCCGCATACTTGGCCTTCGCCAGATTCTGGACCGCCAGATCGCGCATCCCCTGCTTGCCATAGACGGTCAGGAAGATAGTCGTCATCAGCGCGACCAAAGCCTGATTTGTGCAGATATTCGACGTCGCCTTCTCGCGCCGGATATGCTGCTCGCGCGTCGACAGGGTCAGCACAAATCCGCGCCGTCCTTCCGTGTCCTTGGTCTCGCCCACCAGCCGACCGGGCATCTGCCGCAGATATTTCTCTTTCGCTGCCAGCACGCCGCAGTAGGGACCTCCATAGCTCAGCGCCACGCCAAACGACTGAGCCTCCATCGATACGATGTCCGCCTCAACAGGAGGCTGCACGATGCCCAGCGAAACGGCTTCAGCGACGGACACGATCAGCAGCGCGCCCTTTTTGTGCGCGATCTCTGCAATCTCCGGAATGTCCTCGATCACCCCGAAGAAGTTCGGTGACTGCACCAGCACACACGCGATCTCGTCTGTCACGGCCTTCTCGAGCGCGGCGAGATCGATGCGACCGTCCTGCCCGTACCCAACCTCGCGCGCGTCGTGACCCTGATGCTGCGCATACGTGTGCATCACCTCGCGATACTCCGGATGCATAGTGCGCGCTACTAGCACACCATCGCGACCCGTGATGCGCACCGCCATCATCACCGCTTCCGCCGCGCCGGTTGAGCCGTCGTACATGGACGCGTTCGCGATATCCATGCCGGTCAGCTCGCAGATCATCGTCTGAAATTCGAAGATCGCCTGCAGCGTGCCCTGAGTAATCTCTGCCTGGTAGGGCGTGTACGAAGTAAGAAACTCGCCGCGCTGGACTAACGAATCGATCACGACGGGACGGTAATGCCTATACATCCCCGCGCCCAGAAAACTCGTGTAGCCATTCGCGTTCTTCGCAGCGGCTGCCTTGAAGTAGTCGATGATCTCCGACTCGCCCATTTGTCGCGGAACTTTTAGGTCGCGCGTCAGCCGATATTCTTCCGGAATGGCGGTGAAAAGATCGTCGATCGACGAAGCACCGATCTCCCGCAGCATTGCTGCGCGTTCGGCATCGGATTTTGGCAGATAACGCATGCTCTTCCTTTTGTTCGAACCTGATTACTTGCCCGTTTCTTCGGCGGTGAACTTCTCATATTCTTCGGCCGACAGCAGCGCGTCCAATTCAGACGGGTCGCTCAATTCCACCTTGATGATCCAGGAAGAGTGGGCGTCGGTATTGATCTTCTCAGGCGACGTAGCCAGTTCCTCATTTACTCCTGTAACCGTGCCGGTTACAGGTGAGTAGAGATCGGAAACCGCCTTCACCGATTCCACGCTTCCAAACGCCGAGCCTTTCTCGACCTTTGTGCCCACCTTCGGCGCATCGACGAACACAATATCGCCGAGCGAGTTCTGAGCATAGTCCGTAATGCCTACTGTACCGACACTCCCGGCTACTTCAATCCACTCGTGCTCACGCGTGTACTTGTACTTTTCCGGATAAGCCATTCGATCGTTCTCTCCCCTATGCTTGCTCGTTACGCTGTTTTCTTCGGCCTGCGATAGAACGGCGTGGGCACAATCCGTGCCTTCACCGGATTTCCACGCACTTCAACCGCGACCTCGCCATCCACCACCGCCAATTCAGTTGGCACATAGGCGAGCGCAATATTCTTCTTCAAAAAAGGAGCAGGCGAGCCGCTTGTCACAACGCCGATCTTTTTCCCTGCTGCGTCGAGCACGGCATAGCCGTCGCGTGCGATGCCGCGCTCCACCACCTCCAGACCCACCAACTTTCGTGCGGGCCCACCCTCGGCCTGAATCGTCTTCAACGCTTCCGAGCCGATGAACGGCTCTTTTTCGAGCTTCAAAAAGCGATCGAGATGCGCCTCGAAGACATTGATCTTGTCGGAGATTTCATGCTCGTACAGCGACATCGCCGACTCCAGCCGCAGGGTGTTACGCGCGCCCAGTCCGCAGGGCAGAATGCCGAATTCCTTGCCTGCCTCCAGCACTTCATTCCACACGCGCTCGCTCGTCGCTACGTCAGACGGCACATAAATCTCGAAGCCGTCTTCGCCGGTGTATCCGGTGCGCGCAATCAGCGTGTTTGCGAGTCCGCATACCGTGCCCCACTTGAACCAGTACCCCTTGATCGAACTCAAATCCACCTTCGTCAGCTTCGCCAGAGTCTCCGCGGCCTTCGGCCCCTGGATCGCCAGCTGCGTGTAGTAGTCGCTGTAATCGTTCGCGTGACAGTTAAAGCGCTGGACGTTCGATTTCACCCAGTGGAAGTCCTTCTCCCGCGTCCCCGCATTGATCACGATCAGATAATCGTTGCCGCTCAGTTTGTGAACGATCACGTCATCCACAAACGTGCCCTGCGGATACAGCATTGCCGAATAGTGCGCCTGCCCCTCCTGCAGTTTTGAGGCATCATTCATCGAGATATGCTGCACAGCATCGAGCGATCCCGGTCCACGCAGCTGAATATCGCCCATGTGGCTCACATCAAAGAGCCCCACGCCCGTGCGCACTGCCATGTGCTCGGCAATCAGCCCGGAGTACTCGACCGGCATATCCCAGCCGCCAAAGTCCACCATCTTCGCGCCAATGCGGCGATGCATGACGTTCAGCGGAGTCTTACGAAGCGCACTTGGAGCAGAGGTAGCCACTTTTGGGAGTCCTTCCGGCAGGAAAGTCTGGAACTTTTTACGTTATAGCATTTTCAGGGACGATGCATTCCGAAGCCGGTGACCCCCAAGTCGACGCGACCAGCAGGAAGCGGCGACCTGGAAGGAATTCGACAAGGGCACATCGATCCCTGGAAATGCTCCAGCGCGGCAACGGGTGCCGATGGGCACGGGAGGCTGCCCTTAAACTCCATCCCAGAACGTGCGGAGCTCGTCAATCGGAGATCACCTCTTTCAACTCTTTCTCCAACAGTATCTTGAGCTTCGCTTTTCCCACATTAGAAATGAGCGCGTCGACTGTCTCACGGGCGACAAGGTCCTTGAAGCCCGTACCCAATAAGCTCTCCAGCAAAGGCGTCGTGACCGCGTGCAGGCGATTTACAGCCCAATCCAGGACCTGGTTGACGCGGGCCGTACTGATTGTCGCGCGGACGGGTTTAGGAACTTCGGGCAACGCGGTGCCGCAGAGCGGGATGATCGGCAGGGTAGTAAGGCCTTTGGCATCGGTGCTGGCGAAATCAGCCATCACGGACGCCCGCGTCGCGGCGTCTAGTTTGTTCAAACCTGCGTCGATTATGGGATTTGCGATCGCGAGTCGGAAATGGTCTCTCAGAAGCTTTTGGCAATTACGCTGTCCGAGTTGATAGTCGTGTGCACGAAAGCCTCGCTCGAAGAATCCGCCAAATGCGCTGAGCAGTCCGCACTGCAGCGCCTCCTTGTCCGGCAATCCACTGTCAGAGGGAGCGAGCACAAACCGGCTGTACGAACTGCCGCTCATGACTGCCGCGAGCGACTCGCCCAGGAAGCGCGATTGCGAAATCAGGGCTGTGAACAGATTGGGCAGCATGCCGAAGACGCTGCTGTTCTTCGCGAAATCGTATTTGGGATCGAAGAGGAAATCAGCCGGGAATGGAGCCACAGTCAGGACGGCGCAATTCGCCTTGTCCGGATCGGGCGGATTTGCAAGTTCTCCCGTCTTCTTGTTTACCGTTGCATTTGGATTGTGGATCGCCAGGTAATCGTGCGCCAGTTGAAACGGATCGTTGTCTGTGACTCCGCCGTCGACGTTGAGCGTAGTAAAGATATCGCTTTCTTTCAATGGCCAGTGTGGCCGCACTCTTGCAGGGCTCGTATCGGAAACTGGCTCCCACGGGGAGTAGTAATAATCCTTCGCGCTGCGGTCGATCGTGCGCGGAGCGAGAAACAGCGGAAAAGCTCCCGTCGCTTTCGCAGCATCTTTGAGAAGCGGCCAAGCGCCTGCATTCATGCCCTCGTTGTTCGTACTCAGTGGAAGCGGCTTTGCCGATGGCGCAAGCGGAGGCGCGCCCAGGCCCGGAACGGTCTCGAACTGCAGTTTGTCTCCGTAGTAAGCCGTGTCTTCTTCAGCCGACCCCGCTGCGTCGCCGTTCAGCGAATATGGCGTACCGCGCACGTTGGTCAGCGTGAGAAAGAGCGTCAATGAGTCGGAGACATAAGGCCGCTGCGTCGCCGGATCCGGCGTCAAAGCATAATCGGCGATCTGGTCGATAATCGTCGAATCCAGCAGCGAGATTACCGGAGCGCCATCGGCCAAGTCTCTCTGCTGCAGCAGCCACTCGATATCGATCTTGTTCACCCAGCTCTCGTAGAACCGGTTATTCGTATTCACGACCGACGGATCGGCGGGATTCCGAATATGCTCAAACTCACCCTGCAGCATCACGGAAGCGATCGCCGCGCACATGCCGCCTGCCGAGGCTCCCGAGAACACGTCAATTGAAATATCGTGCATGGGCACTGCGGGATTCGCGGTCGCCTTCGCCGCATACCACTGCTCGAGCGCCTCGGTCAGAAAGTCGAGGACACCAGCCGTATATGCCCCTGCCGACACCGCCCCCGCCATATTGATGCCAAGGTGAAAAGTTCCATCGTCTTCCCATTTCCGGGGATTCCATTGTCCGTTCATTGAATAGCCTCGTCGTGCAGAGAAAGTCGAAGGAAAGCATGCGGGCCCGCGGACAGGTTAGGAGAAGCCTTGCGAGCGTGCAGTTTTCGCCGCCAAAGTATAGATCAATCGCACGACGCATTGTGAAAAGGTGTTGGCCGGCCCGCTTGCCTCCGTTGTCCCAAAGAAAAATGCGCGCCGCTGATGCAGTGCGCATTCGCAATTTCGAGATCGCTCTATCGACGAACCTGATCTCGGCCGAGGCGATAAACCAGTCCCACCGAAATCCCGAAATCCGTCCGGATGCCGGAGCTGCCAAAATCCGTCAGTATCGCGTCAGGAGAAACCCGGAACGCCAGTCTCGAAGAACGATTCAGGTCTACTGAGCCGCCGAGCGCGCTCGCGAACGCTACCTGATTGCTGTAGAAGCCCACCGCTAATGGAGGAACCTTCTGCCCCTGCTGGTTATAAAGGGCCGACTCGAAATTGCCGTGGTCTCCGCCGAACAGGGCGTGAAATGTAGTCGTAACGTGCTGATTGCTCGGGCCGCGATATTCCGGACCGGCCATAAACATGGTCTGGCTCACGAAAGGCCCGCGAATACCGTAAGGATTCGGCTGCGCGCCGCTGGTTCCGTAATACCCGCGAATATTTCCCGTCAGCCCAAGACGCGTTGTAAACCAGCGCGTTCCCTGCACATCGAAGCCGCCAAGATTTGACCCCTGAACCAGTTGCGGACCGGCTGTGAAACGCGTGTAGGCGAATCCGCCATAGACTTCCCAACGATTGTCGTACCGCACTCCCGACAGAGGCGTGCTGGGCGCTACCACCGGCTGTTTGTACTGCGCCTGCGCATTATTTTGTAAGAATGGCAGCAATGCAATCGCCGCCAGGATGAACACAATCTTCCGCACGTCCTTCAACAGACACAACCTCCAAGAACCTGGCTCTGCGGGTGCCGTCCTTCAATGGTTAGAATGCCCGCAACACCTCTCCGCAATGTTTCAACGATACATGGCGAACGGGCCTTCTGTCCCGCCAGGCGCAAATCCATTCACGCTTCTGCTCTCGTATTCATAGAGGGAAAATGTCATCGACCGGGCACAATGCAACCCGATGCGGCCCTGTGCGACAATGACAGCAGCGAAAAGGATATTCGCTTTCCGGCGGATTTTGAGAACTGCCGGATTCCGGGAGACGACTTTATGCTCGATAACCTCTTTACACCCACCCATCTCATCATCATTCTGGTCATTGCCCTCTTGATCTTCGGTCCGCGCAAGCTGCCTGAACTCGGCAAGGGTCTTGGCGAAGGTCTTAAAGGCTTCAAGGATGGCATTAAGGGAGCGACCAGCGACCCGGCCAAGCAGGAGAACGTTGCCAAGTCTGAAGCCACGCCGCAACCCAAGTAATCTTGCGGCGCCCGGACTTCTTGCTGGAACTCAGACACATCCGCTCTGAGTTACAGAACCCTATTCCTCTTCAGGCAGAAATCAGCGCAACGGCTGCAAGCGCCAGGACCATCCCCGCCATCTGGCTGCGCGTCGCCCGCTCCTTCAGAAACCAGGCCGCCAGCAGCATCGTTCCCGCCGGATAGAGCGAAGACAGCACCGCCGCCACGTCCAATCGTCCCGCGAACGACGCCAGCACATAGAAAAGATTACCGGTCGTATCGAGAAGTCCCGCCAGCGCGGCCGGCAGAAACGCGCTACGCCATGAAAAGGAGGCCTTTGCCGGTGAGCCTTGTCCGCGCATCCACAACGCAAGGCCGAACGCGCCAGACACTACAGTGGAGGCCACTCGCATCAGTGTAAGCGCCCACGGGAGGCTCTGCACGGCCGCTACGTGGAGGAGCACCAGTGAAGTGCCGCAGCCCACACCTGCCAGCACCGCCAGGCCCAGACCACGCGGATGCGGTTTGTCTCCTGGCGTATACGCGATCAGCCAGATCGCGACCGCCGCGACGGCGAATCCGATCAGCCTCACCACACCGGCATGGCCTTCCAGCAGATAGGAATAGAGCACAGGCAGAGTCGCAGTGACCACACTGCAAGTCGCCGCCGCCAGTCCCATGGAGCCCAGCGACAGAGCCGCATACAGCGCCATCAGCCCAATGCTGCCCGAAGCGCCGGCCAGCAGACCCAGAAAAATATGCGCGGGAGGCGGTTCATGGCGCACCGCAACAATTCCAAGCAGAACAAGCAGGCTTAGGCCATGCGCGATGAAGACGACCAGAGCAGGAGCGGCCCGCTTGGTGGCGAGACCGCCTGAAAAATCCCCCGCTCCCCAGATCGCCGAAGCAGTCAGGCCGAAAGCAACGGCCTGACCGCCGACAGAGGTCACGGCGTTACGTCAGCCAATGAGGGATAGTAGCCCTGCTTGGTGTCTACATCCAGACCGGGAATACCTACGACCTGCACCTCGATCGAATGGTACTTGCTGCTCAGCGCTCCGGAGCGGCTGTAGTAGCCCAGCGTGTACTGCGTGCGCACCGACTCGGTAATCCTGGCAAAGCTCAGCTGGATGCCGTTCTCCGAGAGTTCGGCATCGAGCGATCCACCCGTTTGCGAAGCATACTTCGGCATCACATTATTGGTAGGCAGCAAGGGTAGATGAAGTTTGTCCAGATATCCGATTCCCCACACAGCCGAGTCGCCCACCATCGTTCCGTAGACGGAAATCTTGTTTGTCAGCAGGTAACGGACAACTTCCTTGAGCGAAGCCTTGCTGCCCGCCTCCTTGCCGTCGGTGATTACATAGAGAATGCGTCGCCGGCCCTTGGGCTGTTTTGCCAGCGCCTTGGCCGCATCCAGAATGGCGTCATTGAGCGGATGAACATCCTTCGGCGCAGTGATAAAACCAACCCCGGAGTTGCGTTGCGGGCTCAGGTTGGGGTCGACCGTTTGTCCGTTGATCACCGGACCGGTCGCCAGAGGTCCCGTTGAGATCGGCATGCCCATATCGCGGCCCTCTCTTTTTGCCCGATCCAGCGCCTGCGGTAGCCGGGGCCCCTGGGAAGCCGTAAAGTCGGTCACCATTTGCGAGCTTGTGTCATATGTGAAAACGGCGACCGTGTCCGCGGGAGAAAACGCGCCGGTCAACGCAGAAAGGCTCTTGTTAACTTTCTTCATCACGTCCGACGGAAGGCTCTGGTCGATCACGAACGCCACTGAAAGGGGCAGGGGATCAACCGAAAAGAACCGGATATTCTGGCGTTGTCCGTCTTCGTAAATCCGGAACTGGCGGTAGGTGAGTCCGAAAACCAGGTTGCCCTTCTTATCGCGCACCGTCACCGGCACATCGATGAAGTTAACCGGCACATGGATCAGGAACGACTCGGTCTGGCCGGGTTTGGGAGTCTCCGGCGGCTCCTGCTGAAAGTTGTCCGGCTGGGATTGTGCCGGCGGCTGCGCGGGCAGCTGGTTCTGCGGAGCAGCATGGTCACCTTGCTTGGAATCGGCAGTGGTTCCGCTGCCCGGCGTTACCTGACCTTTCAAATCTGAAAGTCCGGATGGCGCCGGCGCGTCCGGAATGCTCGGGGCCTGCGGTTGTTGCTGCTGCTGTTGTTGTTGCGCGGCTCCTAAAAGAAACAGGGACAACGCGATTACCAAGGCGCCTTGCGTCACCAGAACTCCTCCAACTACCTGCTACGACTGGCCTTACCGGTGCAGTTCGACCATTATCGCAGGAAACGTCTACGCCTGGCTTGCACGCCACGGAACAGCCGTCTATAAGTCTATTTTTCACTCGCGCTAGACGTGCCTGAACCTGCCGGTCAGTCGCCGGAAGCGTATGCTCAGACTATCAGATTCACAGTTTGCGGCCGGTGTTTCACCCCGGCCTCCAGATTGATGTCGTCACGCAGAACTTTCCACACTGAAACCCGTCTAAAAGGTGTTTATGCTTCGTCTAAGCCGCTCACTCACCGCGTTTGCCCCTACCGCTCTCCTGCTCGTCCTTGCTCCATTCGCTGTCTCGTTCGCCGCAGCTCCCCTGGCCTGCGCACAAACCGCGCCTTCGCCCGACGCCCCGCCGGTGAGCACAGTGCCGGATGCGCCCGAGGAGGAGCAGCCGGCCGCCACCACCCTCAGGGTCAATGTCAACCTGGTCAGCCTCTACTTCACCGTCCGCGACAAACACAACGGTCTGGTTTCGACGCTCACCAAAAAGGATTGCGGCATCCTCGAAGACAAGCAGCCGCAGACCATCAAGAATTTCTCTTCCGAGGCCGACTTGCCTCTGACGCTTGGCATCCTGCTCGATACCAGTGGCAGCCAGCAAAACGTTCTCTACCTGGAACAGCAGGCCGGCGGCAATTTCCTGCGCGACATCCTCCGCCCGAAAGACGAAGCCTTCCTTGTCACCTTCGACGTCGGCGTCAACCTCGAACAGGACTTCACGAACAATGCCAATGAGCTGATCCGCGCTATGGATAAGGCACAGATCAACACTGCAGGCGGTAACGGTTCCATGGGAGTCCCGGGCATCGGCCAGGGGCCGATCCCCACGCAGGGCGCGCCCAAGGGTACGCTGCTCTACGATGCCGTTGCCCAGGTATCAAATGACAAGCTGCGCACTGAGACGGGCCGCAAGGCTTTGATCTTGCTCACCGACGGTGAGGATGAAGGCTCCGTCACCAAGCCCAACCAGGCCATTGAAGCCGCGCAGAAGGCCAATGCCATCATCTATGTCATCCTCATTGCCGACCGCCCGTTCTACGCCTACCACGGTCCCTTCGGCTATACCGGCGATATGCAGATGCGCAAGCTCACCGAGGAAACCGGTGGCCGTGTTATCAACGTCGGCAACAACGGCAAGAAGATGGAAGATGCCTTCGCGCAGATCGAGCAGGAACTCCGCACGCAATATCTGGCCAGCTACACGCCCACCAACAACAAACTGGATGGAGGCTACCGCAAGCTTGATATCTCCTGCCAGGGCGACGGCCTGAAGATCCAGGCGCGCAAGGGCTACTACGCCATCGGAGAACCCCAGTAGCAACGGGAGTCTGCCCTTCTAGGAAATCTCCGGCAGATTTGCGTTGAACTGAATTTTCGGTAGTTCTTCCACTGCCCTGCGCAGCGAGCGCTCCCAGCTCCCGTGGATCAGTCTCAGCTCCGGATCGTCGGCCGTAAATCGCCGGTAGCAATCGAGCTTCAGCTTGTCGTTCTCATACAGAAGCATCTCGATCGGCGGCCCCACCGTTACATTCGATCGCATCGCCGCGTCGAAGGACAGCAGCGCATAAATGGCCGCCACATCCAGCGGCGTCGAACCATATTCGATGCCACGATCCAGCACCGGACGCCCATACTTGCATTCCCCTATTTGCAGATACGGCGACTCCTGGGTCGCGCTCAACGGATTCCCTTGCGGGTAGATCAGATAGAGTTGCGGCGCCTCGCCTTTCACCTGACCGCCCAGCAGCAGATTGATGTTGAAGCTGAAGTCGTCTCGCTCGAGCGCCGCCCGGTCCATGTCCGAGACGCGCCGTACGCAATCCCCAACCGCGCGCGCCGCCTTATACATCGTATTTGCTTTCGCCAGCCCCTCGCCCGCATCGAACTCGTCGCGCAGCAGCGTCACCACGGACTGCGTAAGCGACAGGCCGCCGCTCGTCAGAACCACAAACGCATGTTCCCCGGGGCGCACAAAGGTATGCATCTTGCGGCAAAGATTCACCTGGTCATATCCAGCGTTCGTGCGAGAGTCGGATGCCATGACCAGTCCCTGATGGGTCATTATTCCGAGACAGTAGGTCAAATCGTTCCTTTCGTAAGAAAAAAGACAAAAGAGCTTTTAAATTGAATAATAAAACTGTATCCGAAGACGGAGTCAGCAGCTTTCACCGCATCTCAATATCAGCGTTCTGCTTCCAAGCTGGCCGACTATCCCCAAAAAGAGATTATTCTGAGACATCATCCATGCTGATTCGCCTGGGTTACGACCTTCAGTTCTTCCTGCCCGCTCCGGTTTCCTTTGTGGCCATGCTGCACGTCCATCCCTCGCGTGTGGACGACCTGCGCGAACCGGACCTCCTGCAGATCGATCCTGCTCTCTCGCTCCACAGCTACATCGATAGCTTCGGCAACGTCTGCACGCGCTTCGACGCTCCGGCGGGCCCCTTGCGGCTCTCCAACAGCACCCTTATTGAAGACTCTGGGGAGCCCGATCCCGTTGATCTTTCGGCCGTCGAGCACCCCATCCACGAACTGCCCAGCGATGTCCTCCAGTTTCTGCTCAGCAGCCGTTACTGCGAAGTCGACCGCCTCTCCAATGTCGCGCTCGATCTCTTCGGGCATCTGCCGCCCGGATGGTCCCGTGTGCAGAGCATCTGCGAATGGGTCCACAACAAAATTCTCTTTGGATACCAATACGCCCGCTCCACAAAAACCGCGCTCGATGTCTTCACCGAGCGCCAGGGAGTCTGCCGCGATTTCCAGCACCTGGCCATTACCTACTGCCGCGCGCTCAACATTCCCGCGCGCTACGCCACCGGATACCTCGGCGATATCCGCATCTTTCCGCCGCCGACGGCGCCCATGGACTTCAGCGCCTGGTTCGAGGTCTACCTCTCCGGCCGCTGGTGGGCCTTCGACGCTCGAAACAACAACAGTATGCCGCGCATCGGCCGCATCTTGATGGCCACAGGTCGCGACGCCTCCGACGTGGCTCTTACGACATCGTTCGGCACCGCTAACCTGACGCACTTTTTCGTGGTCTGCGACGAAGTGCCCGAACCTGCGGTCTCTACTAGCTGATTCTTATTTCCCGCCAATCAGCTTGCCCTCAAAATATGAAGCGTTCGCCATGTGGCAGGCCGTCGCCGCGTGATTCCCGAAGACTACGTCCTCCACTACCGGCTTGCGCGTGCGCACCGCGCTGAAGAAAGTTGCCAGATGTGGCCGCAGGCCATCCCAGGAAGGCCCGCGATACACATCCACATCTGCAAGAGGATGCTCAGCCAGGATCGGATCGTTCTTCTCCTGCCAATCGTGGAGGTACTCCTTCCGCAGCGCCGCAGGGTAGCTCTGGGAGTAATAGCTCGGGCTGGTGTTGATTCCAAGCTGCGGTATAAAGGCTACCGAATTGTTCGAGATCTCAACCACTCCCTTCGATCCCATCACTCGCGTCACTTCGGGAGTCTCCGTCCCCAGCGTCAGGCGCACGGAAACGTGAATCTTGCCGTAATCGAGAATCGTGTTCTGCACATCGGGCATATTACGCCCGTCCTTCCAGCGCTCGATGCCGCCCACCGTGAAGACCTTATCGGGAACCTGGTTGATGCCGGTCACAAACTGCATCCCGCTCACCAGGTGGACCATCAGGTCGCCCGCCATGCCCGTCCCATACTGATGCCAGCAGCGCCAACGCGCAAACGTAAGTGGATCGAACGGCTTCTTCGGGACATCTTTCTGCCAGGTCTCCCAGTCGAGGTTCTCGGGCGACAGATCCGGAGGGGGCGGATACTCCCATGCGCCATCCGGCGTGTTGCGCCCCAATTGCAGCTCCGCCTGCAGCACGTCGCCAATGGCGCCGCTCGCCACCAGTTCCTGCGCTTTGATGAAGATGGCCGAACTCACTCGCTGCGAACCCACCTGTACGAACTTGCCGGTCCGCTCGACCGCCTTCACCATCTCCGCGCCCTCGGCGATCGTGTGCGACATCGGCTTCTCGCAGTAAACGTCCTTGCCCGCGCTCAGCGCATCCACAACGACCGTCTTATGCCAGAAATCCGGCACCGCGACGATCAGGCACTCGATGGATTTGTCATCCAGCAGCTCCTGATATCGCCGCGTCGTCTTGATGTCCGGCCCGGCAATCTCACGAGCCAGCGTGTGCCGTCCGTCGTAGAGATCACTCGCCGCCACGCACTGCACGCCGGACACCGTCACCGCATTCGTCAGCAGCGCAGAACCCTGCGTCCCCACTCCGATAATGCCAAACCGAACCGCATCGCCGGCCGGTACCGTTGCCACCTGCTCAGCCTCCAGATCGAAGGTGCGCGCCGCCAGCACACCACCCAAAGCCGCCCCGCTGCCCGCCCGTAAAAAATCCCGTCTTGAGAAAGGTCTTGGAGCTCCGGTCACGCTAAACATGCGTTTCATCTCCTATTTCGGTGACTGCATCACTATAGTGCAAACGACCGAGGAACCTTCTCCGTCTACTATCCGTACCTCTATGCGAACCACGTCCGGGCACAAACTGTCCGGATTCGGACAACCCCGGACTCCCACAGTCTCACGGACCAAACAAAACGCACACTTTACATTACTGAGACACGGCAAGCCAACTGCTCATGGATACTGTTAGTCAGGAGTCTCTTCTCCCCGATGCAACAGTTTGGAATCTATCGGCTGGATCTTCAGAACGAATGCCTGTGGCAGGCCGAGAAGCAGCTCAAGCTCACGCCGCGTCCCTTTTCCGTCCTGCGCTACCTGGTTGAGAATCCGCAGCGCCTCGTCACCCATGACGAGCTGCTCGAAGCTCTGTGGCCGGAAACCTATGTCCAGCCGCAGGTATTGCGGACCTACATCCTCGAGCTCCGCAAGCTTCTCGGCGACAACCCAGACGAACCGCAATTCATCGAGACCATCCCCAAGCGTGGTTATCGCTTCCTCGCACCCGTCGCAAACGCCGCCGGTTCATCCGCAGGCTCGCCCACTCCCTCGCTCGTCGGTCGCGACTCCGAACTCGCCACCCTGCACGCCCATCTGGCCCGTGCCCGCAATGCCGAACGGCCCACCGTCTTCATCACCGGCGATCCCGGCATCGGCAAGACCGCCCTCATCGACGCCTTCAGCGCTCAGGTCCTTAACACCCCCAAACTACGCATCGCGCGCGGGCAGTCGCTCGAAAGCTTCGGCGGAAAAGAATCCTTCTACCCGGTCCGGGAAGCCCTCAACAGCCTCCGCCACGTCGAAGACGAGAAGGCGCGTGCGCTGCTTGCATCCGCCGCACCCGGCTGGTTTACCCCAAACGCTGCTTCTTCGCCATCGCTCGGCGAAATCTGCGAGGCGCTCGAAGCGCTCAGCCAGACCGATGCTTTGCTGCTCGTCTTTGAAGACATTCACTGGGCCGATTCTTCCACCCTGGACCTGATCGCCGCCCTCGCTCGCCGCCGCGGACGCGCCAGACTCATGCTGCTCTGCAGCTTCCGGCCATCCGACATCGATGCCGAGCACCCTCTGCGTCTCCTCGAGCAGGATCTCCTCACCAGCCGCCGCGGCGAATGGCTGCGCCTCGGCCCCCTCACCAAACAAGCCGTCAAGGAATATCTGCGCCGCGAGCTGATCACCGACGCGCTGCCCTCCGGCCTCTCCAGCCTCATCCATCAGAACTCGGCCGGCAATCCCCTCTTCATGATTGCTACCCTCGATCACCTGCGCACGCAGCGCATTCTCCTCACTGAGAAAGGTCAGGTCACGCTGAGTCTTCCCCTCGCGGAGATCGAGCTGGGCATACCCGACGGCGTCTCCGGCGTCATCGAGCTCCAGCTCGATCGCCTCACCGACCAGGATCGTCTGCTGCTTGAAGCGGGCAGCATCTACGGAACCATTTTTCCCGCCTGGGCAGCGGCCGCTGCTCTTGATCGGGACGTCGAAGCGGTCGAAGAGTCCTATGCCGCTCTCGTACGCCGAGTGCGCCTGCTCTCGATTGCCGGGCAGGACGAATTGCCTGGAGGCACTCGTTCCGCCTTCTATGTTTTTGCCCACGCGCTCTATCGTGAAGTGCTCTACGCACGCCTGCCTGCGGCGCGCCGCGCCCAGTGGCACCTGCGCATTGCCGACCGTCTGCGCTCCATGTTCGCCGGCCAGGAATCTAACGTAGCTCACGAAATCGCCGCCCACACCGAAGCCGGCTCCCGCGCTTCATAGCTCGAGAAATCATCCTTTCGGTTGTAGCCTCGACGAGCCCAACCCCGTTACACTCTCGGGATGGCAATCCCGACCGAACCGATTGGCAGCATCCCTCGCCCTCCGGAGTTGATTCAAGCTATCGCTTCTTTTCAGGCCGGCAAAGTCGCCCCTGAGGTGCTCGACAATGCCTACAGACAGGCTCTTAAGGACACCATCAACCGCCTCGAGCAGACGGGTTCTCCGGTCCTGACAGATGGTGAACAAACCAAGCCCAGTTTCGCGACCTATCCTCTCAGTGGACTCGAAAATCTCGCACCCGATGGGGTCGTGATCCCGTTTGCCGACGGTCATCAACGCCAGTTGCCTCGATTGACAGCTGGACCATTCCGCTACGGAATACATGCCGACAGCTATCTCAAGTCGGCGCGCGCCTTCACCGAACGCCCTGTCAAGCAGGCCGTCATCTCCGCTTCCGCCCTGAGCCTTCTGTATCCTGCAACCGAGATACCCGGCTACCCGCGAGAAGCCTTCATCGCCGACCTCATCAACGAAGCTGAAGCCGATATTCGCGGAGCTCTCGATGGGGGTGCAGCCAATGTGCAGATTGACTTCACCGAGGGGCGGCTCTCTCTCAAGCTCGATCCCTCAGGCGGTCTTCTCCGCAACTTCGTCGATCTGAACAACGAGGTCCTGAACCGCTTCGATCCTGCCCAGCGCTACAAGATTGGCATCCATGTATGTCCTGGCGGCGATCACGATTCAACACACAGCGCCGACGTCGACTATGCGGCGTTCTTGCCCGATCTCTTCAGGATGAACGTCGGCAGATTCTATCTCCAGATGGCGAGCGAGCCGGATAGGAAGCGCATCTTGCGCATCATAAGCCAGCTTGCAGGTCCACAGCATCTCGTTTTCATCGGCGTCATCGACCCCATCAATCCAGTGGTTGAGAATGCGGCCCAGGTCCGTGATCGCGTTATCGAAGCGGCGTTCTTCGTGCCCGTCGAACAACTTGGAACTACCGACGACTGCGGCTTCTCACCCTTCGCCGATGACACGTCCACGGCCCGGGACACTGCATTCCGAAAAATTCGTGCAAGAGTCGAGGGAACGGAGCTCGCGGCCAAAGAGCTGGGTTTCTAAACCAGCCGAGCAAAAGGGTGCCCACTTCCCGCTTTGGAGGCGTGGGCTATACCTACGCGCTAAATGCTCGTATCTCCTTGCGGCGTTTCCGGCGCCTTCACACGCCGCTTCCGCTTCACCGGCGGCCCCGACTTGGGCGCCCGCTGTTTGCCGGTGCCGTTCGTCTTCTCTCCCGGAGTCTCGATCACCGCCCGCATCCAGTACTCGCCCTGCGCATCCACCTCGATACCATGCACCTCGCGCTCGAACCCCGGAAAGCGCTTGCCGAACTCCTCCATCGCCAGAATCAGCTTGATGACGGCGCTGTCTTTCGTTCCCAGCCGCTCGCCCGGCATGGCCACCGGAATCCCCGGAGGATACGGCACCAACATGACGCCAGTGATGCGCCCCGCCATATCGGTGAACTTCACTTTCTCTGTGCCATTACGTAACAGTTTCTGATACGTTTGCGCCGGCGTCAGCACCTGCTCCGTCTCCAGCTCGCACGCCTCACCCACCAGTCCGGTCAGATTCAGCTCGATCACCGCCGCATGCATCTCGTCGCTCAGCTCTTTGAGCGACACATTGCGATACCGGTTGGGATACTTCGCCACCAGCTCTGGCAGCGTCTCTTCGAGCGACGCCTCGGTGTCATAGAGCCTCTTGAATTCGAAGAGATTCTCGAGCAGGCTCCCCCACTTGCCCTTGCTTGTTCCTACCGAGAACAGCACCAGTACCGTGTAATCGCCGGTGCGCGCAATCTCCACGCGCCGCGCGTCCAGAAATTCCGTCAGAATCGCCGCCGGAATCCCCCACTCGGCCACCACTCCCTGCGCGTTGACTCCCGGCATCAGGATCGTCACCTTTGTCGGATCGAGCATGCAGTAGTCGTCCGCGATGTCCGCATCCTGAAAGCCGTGCCAGTCTTCCCCCGGCTTCAGCGTCCAACACTTCGGGTCCGTCGCCAGCAACTCATCCGGAGCCTCCTCGAACAAATGCGTCTGCCCCTCGAGATCTTTCACCTGGTCCGGTTGATAGAGTCGGAAGAACCATCCCCCGCCTCCCTCAGCCGCGCGCAGCCTGTGCGCCACAGACGACATCGCCTTGCGGAAAGTGATCGCATCCTGAATCGTCTCATTCATCAGCGTAGGACCCGCCGGCTCCTCCATCATCGCCGCCGCCACATCCAGCGACGCGATCAGCGGATAGAACGGCGATGTCGTCCCATGCATCATGAACGACTCGTTGAACTGGTCAAATTCGAGCGGCGCTCGCGGACTCAGCTTGATGTGAACCATCGAAGCCATCGAGAACGCCGCCAGCATCTTGTGCGTCGACTGCACTGCAAATAGTGTCGGCCGGTTCGGCATTTCGTCCGGGACATCCATCGCAAAGCGCCCGCGATAGATCTGGTGAAACTTCGCGTACGCATACCATGCCTCATCGAAGTGAACCCGTGGCACGCTCTGCGCCAGCTCAGTCACCACACGATTCACGTCGTAGCACAGCCCGTCGTAGGTCGAATTCGTCACCACCGCATAGGTCGGTTCCTTCGATGCTGCGCCCGCCGTAAGTGGGCTCTCGTCAATGAGCTGTTTGATCGCCTGCGGGCTGAAGCGATGAATCGGAACCAGCCCGATCATGCCGTAGCCGTTGCGCGTCGGCGTGGCAAATACCGGCCGCGCGCCCGTCACTGTCAACGAGTGACAGATTGACTTGTGGCAGTTCGCATCGACCAGAACGATATCGTCCTGCCCGATCACTCCATGCCCGACAATCTGATTCGAAGTCGACGAGCCGCTCAGCACATAAAAGGTCCAGTCCGCCCCGAAGATCCGCGCCGCATTGCGCTCCGACTCCCCCGGAGGCCCGATATGGTCCAGCCACGAACCCAGCGGAGCCGTCGAAATCCCCAGGTCCGAGCGCATCAGGTTCTCGCCGAAGAAACGGTGAAACTCCATGCCCACCGGATGCTTCAGAAAGGCCACGCCGCCCATGTGCCCAGGCGCGTCCCATGAATACGCGCCTTCATCCGTGTACTCCTTCAACATCCGGAAATATGGCGGGAGAAGTTGCTCGTGGTAACGCTCGGCGGCAAAGTCCACCCGGCTGGCAATGAATGCCGGCGTGTCCGCAAATAGGTGGATGTACTCATGCACCTGCTTGATCACTTCCAGGGGAAGCTCGCTGACCAGCGTGCGATCGGCGATCAGAAAAATCGGGACTTTCTTGTTGCGATGCCGAACCTCGCGGATAATCGTGAGCGCCGCGTTCTCCTCGAACTGGTGCTCGCCCGGCAGATCCCAGTCCAGCAGAATCGCGCTGTGCGACGGGTCCGATTGCACCAGCGAAAGACCATCCTCCGGCGTCGCCGTCCGAACCACCTCGTACCCTTCCTTTCTAATCGCATTCACCAGGCGTTCCATGGCCCGGTCCGACACTGAATCGGTGCCACCCTCATCACTCGCAATCAGCAAAACCCAACGACCCTCGTCCATTCCACCTCACTTCTTCCCTCATGTTACAGGCGAATCGGGCGTTGATATTTACGCGCGATGAAAGGGGCGGGACCGCTACGGCGACGGCGTCCACAACGACCAGATCGCCAGGCTCATGGCCGCCCTCCTGCTCACCACCCGCGGAACCCCGCAGATGACGCGTTGAACAGCGCGAAGGTGGAAGGAACAAGCAACGGTCGCTCGAGTTTCGTAGATTATGCGATCCCAACCTTTGCAAAGGACGCGAAGGTTGGGCAACCTCATTCGCGGTCAGTCGGTCAAGAATCAAGGCGAAGGGTGGGCCGCCTGCCAGGGCGAATTCGCTAAACAGAAAAAGAGAAAAAGGCCCGACGGCATTCCAGTCGGACCTTTTCGGCTGTCCAGTTTTCTCGAACTACTCACGAAAAAGGGTGGGGAGGTCAATACGGCGCATAGTAACCCCAATACGGAATCGAAGCCCTGACGATCGGCACTGGCGGAGTGTAATAGTAGATCGGCGGGGGAGGCGGCGGTACGTAGTACACCGGCCGAGGAGCTGGCACATACTGCACATAGGTCTGCACAATCGGCTGTGGCTGATACACCGGCTGTGCATAGGTCTGCGCGACTGGCTGAGACTGGGCGGGCGGCGCCTGCTGATATTGCGAAGGCTGATACGCTGACGGCCGGCGCTGCAGCCTCGGAGTGTCATCCGGGTATTGCTCCTGCTGCCGGTCCGGTATACCCAGGTCATCCGTAATCTTCAGCGTCAACCTGGTCTCTTCTTTCAAAGTCGGCCTTGGGCCGCGCCGCGGAAGGTTGATCAGGTCAATGGGCCAGAGAAGCGGAATCGACCATTCGATAATGTCCCGCGTCGCGTGCCCTTTGCCGAGGATGCGCCCATACCGGTCGACGTTATACCCGGGTACCTCCACCACTCGAGCATCTACCGGAATGACTGTGTCTGGCTCAACGACCATTCGATCAAACTTTAGCTCCATCCACCCCTTACCTACAAAGTGGCCTGGATCTTTGTAGTCTTCGAACCGGCCTACCATATAACTCCCATAAGGCAGGGTAGAACGGCCATATAGTTCGACATGGCTTACTTTGCACATGACTGGGTCGCCTATATTTGCCGTCTTCGATGACAACTTAGGCTCAGACACGATGCACGTTATCAGGGAGCCCGCTGGGATGAGCTGCTCTGCAAAACCACTAAGTGGAGCTGCAAGCATAACTATCAGGAAAGTAGAAACCTTGCACTTCATATAACCTCCGGGAAGCTGCATTTGCGCCGTTCTACCTTGCGTTTCCCACGAGCCGCTCTTGAGGTACTTTCCTGGAATCGTTTTGCCGAGCAAGTATAGCCTGCAGGTCGTAGGGACTCCATAATGATGCGTTCTGTGCGCGCCGTCAAGTCCAATTTCATTGGCTGTGCAACGATATTTGCGAAGGCGACTATGCTAAGTCACTCTAAGTATTTTTGTAATCTCACTTAGCAACTTTCTATCTACTCACGTGTTTTACTTCGACCCTTCATGCCTGTCACATCGGAGCTAGCAACTTATTTCCCCCTCACGTGTCTAAAGGCGGCGCACCCGATAATGCATTTGAATTAGCAACTTTTTTCTGGTCTATGTGTCTAACTCCGCCTCTCTCTCGAACGACGTATTACCCTAAGACGGCGGCACACGTGTGGCTCGCCATCTCGGGCGCTCGAGTGCCCCATCTTCACGATGACTGTTAGCTTCGCTAAGTGGCCAATTGCCGCGTCAGCGAAAATGCCCGTACGGTCAAGCTAAAAGGCTAGAGCGGCCTCTTGCCCATACGACCATCCGGCCGGTGGCCCATTCAAGCTTGGCTTGCGTGGGATAGTAAGACTGTTGACAAGGAGGGATTACTGAGGGAATTTCCACCTCGACGAAGTTGCCGCCGCGTTCACAGTAGGACGGGTGGCCCACATCTGGGCTGCCACCACATTGGGTGCCCATCTTCGCGACGGTCTTATCGTCGCTAAGGTGGGCCATTTTCGTGGCAGCGAAAATACTCGCAGGTCGACCGTCATGTCCGCCTCACGCAGCAATCCCAGGATGTGCTCCCACGCCAATTCCGATTGCCCCGTAATGTCCTCCGGCAGTTTCTTGTTCTCTCCGAGACCCGGCGTTCCTGAAGTGTGCAGCCAACGGAGGACAGTCTCGTAATCGATCATGCTTCAACGGCTGCGGCCAGTTCGCTTTTTTCTGTCGAAACGCTGCTGATAAAGATCCCGCATGATCCAGCGTGGCCATCGCCGACGCTATTTTCAAAAGCAACGAGCGGCGTCAGGATAGCCAGCATGCGTCCAGCGCTGGTGCCAATCTGAGTCGCAATGGAAAGCAGAAGAAGCATCGCGCAGTCTGCGGGTAGCGTGAGGATGTTGGCGCTGACGCGGCGGGTCCTTCTGAAAAGGAGAACCAGACACCATCACAAACAGAGGTTCTGCCGTCCCGGCACACGAATGCCCCCTATTTCCGCTCCCAATGTCAACCCTCAAAAGCGTGAAAATCCGCGCAACCCATTGATTTCATTGCGAAAATATCCCAAAAGAGTTGGCCGACAAATTCCGCTGATTCGATAGAATAGAAGTAGTACCCCAAAGTCCGCTTGGTGCGGGCGTTTCTATTTCGTCAGGTCCGCACACGCGGGCCTTTTTTTTTGCCTCTTTAAGGAGAACCCCCATGGTCCATGGCAAAGCCCGTCTCTGCACCGAGATTCTTTCCGCCGGCACTCAATGCACACAATTCGCCCTCAGAGGTCAGCCTTGGTGCCGATCCCACGCCGCCTCGAGCCAGCGCGAACGAAACGCCGACGCTCGCCAGCTCATCGCAATGATCCGGCAGATGAACGTCGTTACTGTCGCCTGTGTGCTCCAGAACACTGTTTATGAGCTTCGGACCAAAGTCATCCCGCCGCTGCACGCCCAGGCGATCTTCGACGCTGCGGCTTCCCGCCTGGAGCACTTGATAGAAGAGCACGCGCAGCTGACGAGCGCGACTGCGGCTCATCGCGGCGACAAATCCCACCAGAACAATGGGTTACAAGTTGTTCCAATAAAATGAATGGGTTTCGAAACGGAACGAATTCGTACCCGAAGAAGTCCTTTGCAATGAATCAGTTTCGAATAGCCCCTTTAGAATGAATGGGTTTCGAGCGAGAGGGGGAGGGGGTACCCTACTTCTCGATCTCGACGCCGCGCCAGAAAGCGATGTGTCCCTTGATATTTCGTGCCGCCGGTTTCGGGTCGGGATAGTACCAGGCGGCGTCCTGGTTCTCCTGTCCGTCGATCAGCAGGCTGTAGTACCGGGCCTGCCCCTTCCACGGACACGTAGATGTCGTGGAGCTAGGTCGCAGATACTCCCGCTTCACCGAACTGTCTGGGAAATAGAGATTTCCCTCAACTGTTTCAACCTTATCGCTTTCCGCTACAACTTTGCCGTTCCAGATTGCCTTTGCCATCGAGTAAAAGACCCTTCGTTGTCCTATTCGGAGATTGGTCAGACTCCCCACATTACCAGATGTGGAGCCCAACCGTCCCGATGCGGGAAGTCCACTTTTGCTGGGACAATTATTTCCTGGCAGCCGGCATCGCCGCCAGGTTGTTGGCCGCCTGCTGCATCTTGGCCTGCGCCACCGGAGACTGTTCCACCAGCTGCTCAACCTTGATGAGGAATCCCGGCATCTTCTTCCGGATCTCCGGCAGCAGCGGCAGGAACTTGGCATAGAGGAAGAAAGGCTCTGCATTACAGTCAACGAAGAGTTCGGCGTTGAGCGCGCCGTGCAGCACCAAGGCAGCCGCCATCTCCCAGTAGCTCGTCACCTGACGGAACCAGGCGTTCTCGGGCGCGGTGCGAGCCGTCGTAACCGCGAAGAACTCCTCGGCGGTCTGGGGAAAGAACCGGCTCGCCATCCAGGCGCGGGCCTCGCGCATGGTGGCCTCGGTACGGAGCTCGTAGAGCTTGAGGATCAGGTCGGCGTCGGCATGGGTCGCGAGAGATTCGAACATTCAGGTTCTCCGCGCCTGAGTGTATCGCACCTAAGCCACGGGCTGCTCGACGACCGGCCCGTGTGTCTTCGCAGTGGGAATCGGTACCACAGGAGCGGCCGGGGCATCCCCCAGCCGTTTCGTATAGCTGCACACGACCGCACTTTCGGGCTCGCCCGTCTTTTTACGCTTCCTGGGCGACGCCTCTTCGTCTGCCGAGGGCTTCTTGTTATTGGGGCAGACTAGGTAGACGCCCGACTTGAGGGTCTTCTCAAGCAGATAGGGGCTGCCGCAGTCCGGACACTTTTTGTCCACCGGCTTGTTGTTCGCAGTGAAATCGCACTTCGGATATTCAGAGCAGCCGTAAAACAGGTTGCCGCGGCGTGCCTTCTTCTCGACGATGTCGCCCTCGTGGCATACAGGGCACTTGACGCCGATGGTGTTCTGCTTGATGTACTTGCATTTAGGATAGCCGGAGCAGGAAACGAACTCTCCATACTGGCCGTTGCGGAGCACCAGATGCTCGCCGCATTTGGGACACTTCTCGTCGAGCGGTTGAGGAGGCTTCTGCTGCTGCTTCTGGTTCAACCTGCGCACCGTTTTGCAGGGAGGATCCTCATTGTAGCCAGGGCAGGCCATATACGGCCCCCACGGTCCATTCTTCAACACCATGACCCGGCCGCAGTTCTCGCAGTACTCTTCCTGCTCCGCTTCTTCTCCTGCGGGCAGCGCGAGATTGGGCTTGCCCTCGAAATTTTCCTTGGTGAAGGTACAGCTGCCTTTCTTCTTCTTGTCATACGCGCTGCACGCATAGAAAGACCCGAACTTGCCCCACTTCAACACCAACGGCGATCCACACACGTCGCATATCTGATCGGTGGGCTTCTCCATCCGCTTGATGTCTTCCATCTTCTCGCCGGCTTCGGCAAGTTCTTCGGCGAAGTGTCCGTAGAAGCCGTTGAGCAGATCGGTCCACTTCTCTTTTCCGTCTTCGATGTCGTCAAGCTCTTCTTCGAGTTTGGCAGTGTACTTGGTGTCGAAGATATACGGGAAATTCTTCACCAGCAGATCGGTGACTACGGTGCCGATCTCCGTGGGCACGAAGCGCCCATTCCTGCCCCCCATCTTCTGGACGTACTCGCGATCCTGGATGGTGTTGATGATCGAGGCATAGGTAGACGGACGTCCGATTCCTTGCTCTTCGAGCTCCTTGACGAGGGATGCTTCGTTGTAGCGCGGGGGCGGCTCGGTGAAATGCTGCTCGGGTCTCAGTTCCTTAAGGGACAGCTTGTCACCGGCGTTCAACGCTGGAAGTTTGTTCGAGAGCGACTCGTCGTCTTCGTCCTTCTTTTCCTTCGACTCCTCGTAGACCTTAAGGAAGCCGTCGAATTTGAGCACGGAGCCGGTAACGCGGAAATCGTAACTCCGGTCGGCCTTGGCGACGATGTCGACCGTCGTCTGGTCGTAGACGGCAGGCATCATTTGCGAAGCGACGAAGCGTTGCCAGATGAGCTTGTATAGCTTGTACTGTTCGTCAGAGAGATAACGGCGGATATCGTCCGGGATCAACTCGGGATTTGCCGGGCGAATGGCTTCGTGCGCATCCTGCGCGTCCTTCTTGGACTTGAAAACATTTGCGGCGGACGGCAAGTAAGAATCGCCAAGCTTCTGCTTGATCCAGCCGCGAACGGCGGTGATGGCATCGGGCGAAACGCGCGTCGAATCGGTGCGCATGTAGGTGATCAGACCGACGGCGCCTTCACTGCCGAGCTCAATGCCTTCATACAGTCGCTGAGCGACGCCCATCGTCCGTTTGACGTTGAAGCCGAGTTGGCGCGAGGCATCCTGCTGAAGCTTGCTGGTGGTGAAGGGTGCGGCGGGGTTGCGCTTGCGCTCCTTGCGTTCAACGTTGCGAACTGACCATGCGGACTTGTTCAGCTGTGCTACGGCTTCGTCGGTCAGCTTCTGATTGGGCAGTGAAGGTGCGTCGACGGTATCGACGCGAACCCGTTCGCCATCGATTCCGATAAAGCGTGCCGTGAATTCCTGGCCTTTGGGGGAGGGATACAGGTTCGCATCGATGGTCCAATACTCCACCGGGTTGAAGGCTTTGATTTCCTGCTCGCGCTCGACGATGAGGCGCAAAGCGACCGTCTGTACACGTCCAGCCGAGAGTCCGCGGCGTACCTTATCCCAAAGGAGCGGAGAGATCTGATAGCCGACAATACGATCGAGCACTCGGCGGGTCTGCTGCGCATCGACGAGATGCTGATCCACGTCGCGGGCTTGCGCGAATGCAGCCTTGACAGCCTTCGATGTGATTTCGTTGAAGGTCACCCTATGAATTGCATTCTTCTTCGCCGAACCACGCAGGATGTCAGCCAGATGCGCAGCGATCGCCTCGCCTTCGCGATCAGGGTCAGGCGCAAGATAGACGCTGTCCGCGCCCTTTGCCAGCTTGCGCAATTTCTCGACAACCTTTTCTTTCCCGGGGATGACAATCAACTCCGGTTCGAATGTGCCGTCGGTAAGATCCACGCCGATCTTGTTCTTGGGCAGATCCATGATGTGACCGAACGAGGCTTCGACCGTGAAGTCTTTCCCCAGATATTTGTTGATCGTCTTGGCTTTTGTGGGCGATTCGACGATCAGGAGCGATTTACTCATTGTTTTCCTTTGCAACCGGAACGGATACTACCTGACGGCAAACCCGCGTGAGTGGCATTTAACGAATTTGTCTGGAAGCTACCACGCATTGCCACTTCGAATCTACCTGCTCCGTCATCCGTCTTGTGCATTTCGTGTTGCGGCATCAGCAGGCAAAGCGAGACCACGATGACTGCCCGGCATGCGCACGTTCAGAAAGTCTTGACGTAATTTTTGCCCGGAAGTTGCCTGACGCGGCCCGCCAGTTCCAACTCGAACAGTGCTGTAAAAACTTCGGAGGAACTGAGCTCAGGCTCAAGCTTTTCCATGATGTCGTCAAGCTGAAGCGCCTCGTCGCGGCGAAGCACCGACATGACGCAAGCTTCGTTGGCTGGAAGCGGCTCTTCCGTAAATAAGGATGCAGCAGCCTCCCCTTTCGATGCAAGGCCCAATTCACTCTCGAGATGAAGACGGATCGGCGTGGGTAGTTCTTCCCACACATCCTCCCATGTGGCGACGAGCTTAGCACCTTGCTTTATCAGAGTGTTAGGCCCCCAGGCATTCTTCGTTGTCACGTTTCCGGGAACGGCATAAACATCCCGATTCTGCTCGATTGCGCAGCGCGCAGTCACGCGCGTTCCACTGTACTCGGCTGCTTCGATTACGAGAACGCCGATGCTCATTCCACTCAGAATGCGATTGCGCCTAGGAAAATTTTGAGGTGCGGGGAAAACACCCAGTGGAAATTCGGAAACAATGGCGCCCCCTCCAGCAACAATCTGCTCGGAGAGCGATTTATTCTCCTTAGGATAGATCACGTCTATACCCGTTTCCCACACAGCGACAGTAGGACGCTTGGCTGCAAGCGCGCCTTTGTGCGCCGAAGTATCGACCCCGCGCGCCATGCCGCTCACGATTATCAGGCCGCGATGTGCGAGGTCGCGCGAAAGCATTTCCGCCATGCCGGTTCCATATGGCGTGGGATGGCGGGTGCCGACGACCGCAATTGACGGAAGCGCGAGCAGCTGCGCATCGCCCCGGAACCACAGCACGACAGGCGGGTCGAATATCTCGCGGAGGCGTTCGGGATAAGCATCGTCGGCGTGCGTGAGAAATTGGCCTCCTGTTTTGGCTAGTGCATCGAGCTGCTGGTCGGCTGCCGCGCGTGCATGGCCGTCGGCGATAAACTGGACGCTCTCACCTGGAAACTCCAGAGCCTCTAAATCGGTGAGACCCCGTGCGATCACTTTCGCGGCCGATCCGCAGCGTTCAATAGCACGGAAGATACGCCGTGGACCCAGTTGTGGAGTGAGGGCAAGAGCCAGCCACGCGATTCGATCTTCGGTCAAAGGAGGAACGGAAAACTCGGTCGGAATCGGAACCGTAGTCAATGCGAAGCCCACGCGAACAGGGGCTTGCGGCACCTGTGCGATTATCCATTGGATTTGAATCAGATTTGTTTCGGAGGTTAGCGACGCCTCACTGGGAAGTCAAGCCCCAGAGCCGATGCATTGGTTACGGAAGGCAGCTCACATTCGTTGCTACACTGGCCGGTGAGCCCTGTTTCGAAAAAACTGTCAATTGCAGCGATCAACTTTATGAATCCTGCGCCTCTGATGTGGGACTTTGAGCATGAACCGCGCAGAAGGGAACTGCTGGAGCGATACGAAATTCTGCCTTCCACTCCGGCGGAGTGTGCACGACGGTTGAAGTCAGGCACAGCGGATATCGGCCTTGTTCCCGTGGCGGCGTACGCGGCATTGCCGGACGTGGCGATTGTTCCGCGATGCGCGATCGCGTCGCTTGATGAGGTCCGCTCAATTCTTCTGGTGGTTCGTCATTCCGACGGTGTCAGCGGAGTCAAGCGTGTCGCGCTTGATACAGCCTCGATGACTTCTTCGACGTACACGCGCATCCTCTTTCACAAATTATGGAAGACGCGACCGGAGTTTGTTCCGCACTCCGCCGATCTGGATGCGATGCTCGGGGTAGCCGACGCGGCGATGCTGATCGGCGATCCAGCCCTGCTGGCGCTCGAAGAAAGCGAGCAGCGGGAGAGGCGAACAGGGGAGCGGCTGGAGTATCTTGACCTCGCTCATGAATGGCGTGCGTGGACCGGCACTGCCTGGGTCTCGGCTTTCTGGGCCGTGCGCGCAGATGCGTTGACGCGTACCGAAGTCACTGCGAGTCAGGTTGTCGAGGATTTCGAGCGATCACGCGACGGAGGGCTCGACCATCTCGACGAGATCGTTGAAGAGTGGTCCGGGCGTATTGCCATTTCCGCCGCAACCATCCGGGCGTATCTGTACGATAACATCCATTACTTTCTCGATGACGTGTGCTTGGAGGGGTTGGATCTCTTCTATCGTTATGCTGAAGAGAGCGACGCATTGCCTCATGCCCCTATATTGCGGTTTCTGTGAGGATGGAGCGTCCGGCGACCTAGCGAAGGCTTTGCGCGTCTAAGTAGACATGATCTTTGCGCCGCAACACGCCAGGCACAAGCACCTGGTGCCGCACTGGCTGATTCATCTCGGCGCGTTGGGCGTTTTTGTGGTGGCAGTGATTGATTCCTCGATCATTCCTCTGCCTGTGCCTGGAAGCACCGACTTGCTGGTTCTCCTGCTGACTGCCAACCAGGGGAATGCCTGGTTGCTGACAGTGGCTGCGATCTCAGGCAGCATGATCGGCGGCTACCTGACGTGGAGTGGGGGCAAGAAGGGCGGTGAGGGGATGCTGCAGCGATATGTGCCGCAGCGCTTTCTGAAGCCCATTTCGCGATGGGTAGAGCGGCACGGAGCTCTGACGGTTTGTGTTGCGTCGATTTTACCGCCGCCGATTCCTTTGACGCCGTTTCTATTGTCGGCAGGGGCGTTGGGCGTACCCCGCAATCGCTTCCTTGCATCATTTGCCGTTGCGCGGACGCTGCGTTACAGCTTCATTGCTTGGCTAGGCGTGACCTATGGACGGCGAGTGATCCGCGTCTGGTCACAATATCTGGCCGGATGGTCGGAGGTAATCCTCTGGACATTTATCGGGCTGTTGATAGCCGCAGCGGTCTTCGGTATTTGGAAGTACCGGCACGATCAGCACAGGCAACCGTCTAATCGGCCCGCGCCCGCGGTCAGCTGATTAGATTTCCCAGCGCAGCAGCAAAGCGCCGACAGTGAATCCTGCGCCAACGCTGGTGATGAGCACGAGGTCCCCCTTGTGCAGCCGATTCTCTTCGAGGGCAGTGCCCATGGCCAGCGGGATGGTGCCGGCGGTGGTGTTGCCGTAGCGATCGATGTTGATGACGACGCGTTCGAGCGGCAGGCCCATGCGTTCAGCACTGGATGTGATGATGCGCTTGTTGGCTTGGTGCGGGATGAAGCATGTGATTTCGTCGATCGTGACTCCATTGCGAGAGAGAACCGCTTCCGAGGCCTCCACCATCTTGCGAACGGCAAACTTGTAGACGGACTGCCCGTCCTGATGAACGTAGTGCATTTTGTGCTGCACGGTGTCCATGGTGGAAGGGTGCAGGCTGCCCCCACCCGGCATGTTGAGGGCCGACGCTCCGGATCCGTCGATCTCGTGGACGAAGTCGATCATGCCGATCTCGTCGACAGAGGCCGGCTCGATCAGGACGGCACCGGCACCGTCACCGAAGAGGACGCAGGTGGAGCGATCGGTGTAGTCGATGATCGAGGACATGGTGTCGGCACCGATCACGAGGACTTTCGAGTGGGCGCCGCTTTCGACCAGCTTCGCGCCCATCTGGAGACCGTAGACGAAGCCGGAGCAGGCAGCGGAGAGGTCGAATCCCCAAGCGCCTTTGGCGCCGAGCTTGTCCTGGACGAGGCAGGCCGTGGCGGGGAAGAACATGTCTGGCGTCACTGTGGCGATGATGATCGCTTCGACGTCCGAAGGCTCGATGCCACGCTCGGCGAGGCAGTGTTTGGCCGCCCCAACAGCCATGTCACTGGTTGCCATTCCCGGTTCGACCAGGTGCCGCTCACGGATGCCGACGCGGCTGTAGATCCATTCGTCGGAGGTTTCGACCATCTTTTCGAGGTCTTTGTTGGTAAGCAGGCGGGGCGGAACGTAAGTTCCGAGGGCGCTGATCTTAGCGCGTCGTGAGACATGCGGACGCACGATGAGGCTCAATGAGGTGTCTCCGGGGAAGTTCGAGTTCAAAAGAGCTATTGTCTCCGAGGCGGAGAAGGCTGTCTATCGAAGGGCAGGCAAGTGCGGAATAACGTGGTTGAGCCGGGGAGTTTATGTACCGGGGAACCTACTGCGCACGCACTAGCCCGTTACCGTTGCTTCCTTCCGGACCTGGCGGGTTTGGCGGGATTGCGCCGCGTAGGACCCGGCACATAGGTAATGATAGCATCTGGCTTCGGACCTGGTCCGGTTCCCGAATTGGAACTCGCTTGGGGAAGGAGCCCTACCCCTCCCCCCTTTAAACCCTATAGATCCCGCAATTGATTGATTCTGTGAAGTTTGGATAGAGGTAAGCGCCCACTTAATTCATAATATGGTACTTATACCTACTTAATGAAAACAAATGACTTGCGCGAGCCCTCTTTTGCCCTCATTTCCAAAACGGAACCGCCGAAAACAGGAAGCCCCGAGCCGCATCACAGCCCGGGTCTCCTATCTCAAGTATAGCGGATTTGGGAAAATTGTCGGCCAAGTTGTCCAAGCGGCCAATCTGGTTTGCGCGAGACTGGCCGCGAGGTCATAGCCTTAGGTCATCTCTTTCGCCGGACTGGGCCGAGACGTTGGTAGCTGCGCAAAGCAGTCCGGCGGCCAGGGGAAGGGTGAGAAGCAGGTTGGTGGAGATGGCTGAGTGACAACTACTGGAAGCGCGGGCGTTTGCAGGCTTCTCCGGTAAAATAGGTGTGTGACTCTATCTCTTCTCGACGAAACGGTTGCGGCCATCGTCGACTCTCCGAAATCCGCTCCTTCCATCACGCGCCCGAAGATCGGGTTCGTCAGCTTGGGCTGTCCTAAAAATCTCGTCGACAGCGAGGTGATGATGGGATTGCTCGATCGCGCGGGCGCCGAGATGACCTCGGATGTCGAGTCGGCTGAAATTCTTGTCGTCAATACCTGTTCGTTTATCGACGCGGCCAAACAGGAGTCGGTGGATACGATTCTGGAGATGGCGCAGCATAAGGCTTCGGCGGGAGCTGGCGGCAGGGCGCGCAAGCTGATTGTGGCCGGGTGTCTGGTGGAGCGGTACCGGGACGAGATTCGGAAGAATATTCCGGAAGTAGATGCGGTGGTGGGCACGGGTGAACTGGAGGAGATTCTCGCTGCGGCGGGGCTGGATGCGCCAAGAGCGGTGATTCAGGAACCGTCGCCGTTCACGATTCTGACTGCGACGCAGGCGGCGAGGGCGGAGGGGGATCTGCGGGAGTCGCAGGGGCGCTTTTCGCGGGCGGAGTGGGACGGCGCCGAGGCGCATCTGCCGCAGTATCTCTATGACCACACCACGCCGCGGCTGCTGGCGACGAAGAAGGCTTCGGCGTATATCAAGATTGCCGAGGGTTGTGATCACCCTTGCAGCTTTTGCGTGATTCCGAATCTGCGCGGCAAGTTCCGCTCGCGGCGGTTTGAGTCGGTAATTGCGGAGGCGGAGAGCCTGGTGGCGCAGGGTGTGCGCGAGATTACCCTGATCGGGCAGGACACGACCTGTTACGGCGAGGACCTGGGCCTGAAGGACGGCCTGGCGCAGCTGCTGGATCGGCTGGCGGTGATTCCGAACCTCAAGTGGCTGCGATTCCTGTATGCGTATCCGAACAAAATCACGGGACGGCTGCTGGAGACGATCGCGAAGCACGGCAACATCTGCAAGTATCTCGATGTGCCGCTGCAACACGCGGCCGGGCCGGTGCTGAAGAGCATGAAGCGCGGGGCGAATGCGGAGATCTTTCTGAAGACGCTGGAGAAAGTCCGGGCGGCTGCGCCGGGGATGGCGCTGCGGACCTCGTTCATTGTGGGTTTCCCTGGCGAGACGGAAGAGGACTTCGAAACGCTGTGCGATTTTGTGCGCGAGGCGAAGTTCGACTGGCTGGGCGTGTTTGGTTATTCGGATGAGGATGGTTCGCGGGCGTTTGGGCTGGACGGTAAGGTTCCGGCACGGACGATTGAACGGCGCAAGCGGGAGCTGATGAAGATTCAGCAGCGTGTCAGTAAGCAAGCCAAATCTGAATGGGTGGGCAGAGAACTGGATGTGCTGGTGGAGGGGGAGTCGGAGGAGACTCCGATGTTGTGGGAGGGGCGCACGGAGTTTCACGCGCCGGAGATTGACGGCACGGTCTACATTAATGACTTTGGCCCCTTTGAAGAGCTGACGGCGGCTCGGTTCTATCGCTGCGAGATCACCGAGGCGCACGACTACGATGTGGTGGCGAGGGTGATTTCGGCCAGCGGGGAGTAGGGAAATGGGAACACAGAAGCTGGTGCTGCGCTGTCCGACCTGCCGGGCGCTGGTGACCGCGAAGGATGAGTTTTTTCCGTTTTGCACCGATCGCTGCCGGGTGATCGATCTGGGCAAGTGGGCAAGCGGCGCCTATCGCATATCGTCACCGGTGGTCGATCCCGAGGTGCTTGAGGGGTTGGAGAAGGGCGGCGAGCGCCACGAGGACGATGACGGCGGGTCCAATTAAAGGTACTAAGACCAGGTGGGCGTGGGCAGCCGGGACGTTTTTCGGGATCGGGCTTATTGGGGGAGGACCGGGGACGTGGGCTTCTCTCACCGCGACGGTGATCTGGTTTTTTGCTGCGCGGGCGACGCATCTGAGCAGCGCGGCGCTGGCGGCAGCGACATCCGTTGCGGCGGTTGCGGTCATCTTAATTGGCATACCAGCGGGCTCGATTGTGGAGCGCGAGAGCGGCAGGGAAGACCCGGGGCAGGTCGTCATCGACGAAGTGGCGGGGCAGTGGATCGCGCTGGCGGTGGTGCCGGTGGAGATTCGTCATGCACTCCTGGCTTTCGGGCTGTTTCGGTTGTTTGATATTGTGAAGCCCTGGCCGGCGCGGCAACTGGAAAGACTCCACGGCGGCCTGGGCATCATGATGGATGACGTGGCGGCGGGGATTTATGCGCTGCTGGTGGGCCTGATCGTGCATCACTGGTGGTAATGGGTGAAATGACGGAGTATGACGCCTCTCATCAAGTCGGAAGCAAGCCACGCGCCTCGTATTGACGAGATTGTGCCGGATACGGCTTTGCCGGGCGGGGAGATCGAGGTCCGGGGATCAAATCTCGGTCCGATTTCGTACCGCAGACCGGTGGCCATGGTGGGCGATCTGGCGGCTCCAATTTTGCTGAGCCGCGGCAAGCGGATGGTGCTGCGGGTTCCGGAAGAGGCAGAGAGCGGGATGCTGCGGATTCTGCAGAATGGCGCGCAAAGCAATGCCGTGGGCGTGAAGGTCGGAAGCATGATCGCGAATGGGGTGCATGTGGTCGCGAATCCGGCGGTCGATCGCGAAGGGAATATCTACGTAACGCTCTCCGGGTCGCGCGGGCAGGAGACTCCGGTTTCGGTCTTTCGGGTGGAGCGGGATGGCGAGATGCGGCCCTTTGTGAGCGGCATCATGAATGCGACCGGGCTGGCGACTGATGATGAGGGCAACGTGTACGTCTCGTCACGGCAGGAGGGCACGGTGTACCGGGTTACTCCGGCCGGAGCGGCGTCTGTTTACGCCGAGGGCATGGGCATTGCGACCGGGATCGCCTTCGATGCCGAGGGGAATCTGTATGTGGGCGACCGCAGCGGGACGATTTTCAAGATTGCTCCGGACCGGCAGATTTTTGTCTTCGCCACGCTGGAGCCGAGTGTCGCTGCTTATCATCTGGCGTTCGGGATCGACGGCACGCTCTTTGTGTCCGGACCGACGACCTCGAGCTACGACAATGTATATGCCATCGACCGCGACGGCGCGACGACGGTCTTTTATCGCGGCCTAGGACGGCCGCAGGGCCTGGCGGTGGATATAGCAGGCAGTGTGTATGTGGCCGCGTCGCTCGGCGGGAGGCGCGGGATCGTGCGCATTACGCAGCCGAATGAGGCTCAGCTTGCCGTTGCCGGATCGGGCATGGTCGGCTTTACCTTCATACCGGGCGGCAATGCGCTCGTGGCGACGAGTAACGCCGTTTATCATCTGGCATTGGGGATCGAGGGTTGGCGCGTTCTCTAATGTTCCGATCTGAACAGCACATTTCACGCTTGTTTCCGCATCCGGACTCGTCTGAAGTTGTGAATGCAAGGCCTGTGGGCACGATTGGGGCTTGATGAACTCGGAGATCATTGCGATTGGCTCGGAGTTACTGTCGCCCTATCGCCAGGACACAAATTCTCTTTTCGTTACAGAACGGCTGAATCAGCTGGGCATCACGGTGGCGTTCAAGACGATCGTGGGCGATCGTCCGAAGCACCTTGTGGATGCTATACGGAGTGCGCTCAGTCGCACGGATGTCGTGGTCATCATGGGCGGCCTTGGCCCGACTGAGGACGATCTGACGCGCGAGGCTGTGGCGGAGGCGATGCAGGTCGGCCTCAAACGTGATCCGGAGCTGATTGCCCAGCTTTATGCGCGAATGGCCGCGCGGCGCCTGACGATGACGCGGAATAACGAGAAGCAGGCCGATGTTCTCGATGGTGCGATCATCCTTGTGAATCCGCGAGGCTCAGCGCCGGGGCAGTGGCTGGACGTTGTCTACGGCAAGCATCGCAAGCTGGTGATGCTGGTGCCGGGTCCTCCGTCGGAATTGAAACCGATGTTCGATGAGGAATGCGTGCCGCGGCTGAGAGAGGTGCTGCCGCGAAGGCACATCGCGACGCGCGTTCTCAAGGCGGCGCTGATCGGGGAATCGGCGGCGGACGCGCGGATTGCGCCCATTTACACGCAGTTCACCGATGTGGAAACGACGATTCTGGCGCACCTGGGGGATATTCAGCTGAACCTGCTGTGCAGCAAGCCAATCCTGGAGCTGGCGCAGGCGCGGGTGGATGAGCTGGCTAGCCGGATTGAAGAGGAACTGGACGACCTTATCTATTCGTCGCAAGGCGAGTCGCTCGAGCAGATTGTGCTGTTGCACCTGGAAATGCAGGGTGCAACTCTATCGGTCGCGGAAAGCTGCACGGGAGGGATGGTGGCCGAGCGGCTTACGAGTATCAGCGGCAGCTCCCGCTCATTTGTTGGCGGCGCGGTGGTGTACAGCAACGAGCTGAAGACGGAGTTCGCGGATGTTTCACCGACGCTGATTGAGCGGCACGGCGCGGTCAGCCGCGAGGTCGCGGCGGCGCTGGCCGAGGGCATCCGAGTGCGGTGCGATACGACTCTGGGCGTCGGAGTTACTGGCATTGCCGGACCCTCAGGCGGGAGTGACGAGAAGCCGGTAGGACTGGTGTACCTCAGCGTGAGCGACGGCAAGAAAACGGAGGTCGTCGAACGCAGGTTCAGCGGCGACCGCGACCGCATTCGCCATTACGCGAGCCAGACGGCGCTGGACCTGGTGCGCAGGCGACTGATGTAAAGCTGCTGCTAAACTCATAGGCGCAATGCCCACCTTGACTTATCTGCTGGTTGCGGTGACAGCGTACCTGCTGGGCTCGATTCCCTTTGGTTTCATCCTAGTCTGGCTCTTTCGCAAGGAAGACATTCGCTCCACAGGCAGCGGCAACATCGGCGCAACGAATGTAGTGAGATCGGGCGCCAAGGGTCTGGGCGCGCTCACCTTTCTGCTCGATGTCTGCAAGGGATACCTGGCGGTGGTGGTCGCAAGCCACATTGCATTGTGGCCAATGCTGACTCCCGTGCCCCGAGACGAGGCCGTAGCGCTGGGAGCGCTTTGTGCCATTCTGGGACACATCTACACCATCTGGCTGGGATTCAAGGGAGGCAAAGGCGTGGCGACGGCGTTTGGAGTGTTTCTGGCGCTGGCGCCATGGGTTGCCCTGGTCGCTTTGGGCGTATTTATTCTGGTCCTGGCGATCTCGCGGTATGTATCGCTGGCATCGATCATGGCGGCGATTGCAATTCCCATTTCCGCAATGCTTTTGCCGCACACACCTTATAGTGCGTGGTTATTGGCGGTGATCGTGATTGTGCCGACGATCGTGGTCGTGAAACATCACCAGAATATAGCGCGGCTGGTTCGCGGCACCGAATATCGCTTCGGCAAGACCGGGACTACGGCAGCATGAGCCGCATCGCCGTGATGGGCGGCGGGGCCTGGGGCACAGCCATTGTTCTGAGTCTCGCGCGGCGTGGCGGGCATTCACTGACGTTATGGACACACTCGTCGGCGGTCGCGTTGGCGATTCGGGCATCCGGAGAAAATGCGGCGTTTCTGCCGGGATTTCCAATCCCGCCCGAGATCGAACTCACCAGCGATGCAGGGGAGGCTCTGCGTACCGCCGAGATTGTGATTAGCGTGATGCCATCGCACCACGTCCGTAGTTCCTATGAACTATTCGCGCCATATTTCAATGCTGGACAGCTGCTGGTGAGCGCGACCAAGGGCATTGAGGATCGTACCTACCTGCGCCCCAGCCAGGTGATCTCGGAAGTGCTTGCGTCCCGTGGACTCGACCTGAGCAGCGGTGTGCTAAGCGGACCTTCTTTTGCACAGGAAGTCGCGGCGGGATCGCCCACAGCCGTGACCATTGCTTCCAACGATGCGGCTCTGGCAGCGCACGTGCAGAGTGAATTCGGCAGCGCAACGCTACGGCTTTATACGAACGATGATGTGGTGGGAGTAGAGCTTGGTGGCGCGTTGAAGAATGTGATCGCCATTGCTGCAGGCATCGTTTCAGGACTCCGGTTGGGGCACAACAGCACAGCGGCTCTTATTACCCGCGGCATTGCGGAGGTCACGCGACTGGCCGTGGCCTGCGGGGGACGGCGCGAGACACTAGCAGGCCTTTCCGGACTGGGCGACCTGGTGCTGACCTGCACCGGCTCGCTCTCCCGCAACCGGTGGGTAGGTGAAGAGCTAGGCAAGGGACGACCCCTCTCCGAGGTAATGGCGGGATTGCACGGCAAAGTGGCCGAGGGCGTTCGCACCACGACCGCAGCGCTAGGGCTGGCCCAACGGCAGGGAGTCGAGCTGCCCATAGCCGAGCAAATGGCCGCCATCCTCCACGACGGCAAGCTTCCTGTGCAAGCCATGCAGGAGCTGATGAGCCGCCCGGGACGCGATGAATAGATCCTTCCTGCGGTCGATCTCTACGACTTTCGTGTGAGAGGCAATCTGTTTTTACGCCAGTAGACTGACGATGGGTGGTTTTCATTTCGCCGGTAAGTCCTTCATGAAGCACAAATACTTAACTCGCCGGCGCGTGTTCTGGCGCATTTTTTTCCTTATGGGTTGCGCCTGCGCTGTCACGCTCGTACTCGATGAGTTGCCGATTCAGCGCGGCTGGAACTCCGTCCTTGCTCTGTGCGCGGCTCTTTTGCTGTCTGCGGTGGCCAGCGCCCTGTTCTCCGGGAAGGTTGCCGGGTGGAGTCAAAGTCTTGCGACAGTGATCGAATCGCGATCGCTGCACCAGGCCGAACGCCAGGCGGCATACCTGCGCGGGACTTTCTACGAGGAACCTGCGATTGAATGGCGAACGGCTCTCCAGCATCTCCAGAACACCTGTTTCGACAAGCAGGCAGAGGCGTCCCAGCACTATGCGACGCTCACTGACTTTATGGGCATGATCGCCAAGGCCATTGACGAGCGCACCGGCTATCTGCGCGGCCATTCCGAACGCGTTGCCGCGTATTCTGCCGATATCGCGAGCGAGCTTGGCATCGACGCGGACCAGGTTGAGCGCATTCGCCTTGCTGCTCTGCTGCACGACATCGGGACGGTCGGCATCGAAGACTCCATTGTGAAGAAAGAGGCGCCGCTCACTCCCGAGGAATTTGAGATCATGAAGGCTCACACGGTCAAAGGCGCGTCGATTCTGCGTCCGATCCAGGCGATCGGCGACCTGATACCCGGTGTCGAACTGCATCACGAATCGCTCGACGGACAGGGTTATCCGTACGGCTTGCGGGGTGAAGAGATTCCGATGATGGCTCGAATCATTGCGGTCGCAGACAGCTTCGATGCCATGACCTCAACGCGGCCTTACCAGGCGGCAATGGATCCCGAATATGTTCTGGAGGTATTAAATCGCCTGGCCACAAAACGCTATGACGCTTCAGCGGTGAATGCACTCACCTCTCTTGTGAAACGCGGGAACATTGTTGTTAAGAGCCCGCGTACTCCTGTCTCGTTTCCCCAGCGGCGGGTGCTCACTGAGGTTATTTAAACCAACGGGAAACGACCAAGTTGCTAAACTCCTTAAAGCAATTCTGAGGATCACGCAGTCATGATTCAAACGCTGTTCGGCAGCCTGAAGGAAGATTCAGAGCCGAAGAAAAAAGGTCTCCTCGACCGCATGAAGCAGGCGGTTTCGCGCACCCGCGAAAGCCTGGAGGAGCGCATTGACAGCGTTCTATCGCTTACCAGAACCGTCGATGAAGCGGCACTTGAAGATCTTGAGATGAGCTTGATCGCTTCGGACATTGGAGTCACGACGGCGACCGAGATTGTAACCGCACTCCGCGAGCGGGCGAAGCGACAGCAGATTCGCGATGGCGCGGAGTTGAAAGATCTGCTCAAAGAGCAATTGAAGGCGATTCTGGACGAGCACCAGCCAACCGAAAAGGTGGTCGCGGCTCCACCAGAAGTCATTCTGATGGTGGGCGTGAATGGCACAGGAAAGACAACGACCAGCGGAAAGCTGGCCGCGTATTTTCATGCCCAGGGGAAAACCGTGTTGTTGTGCGCGGCCGATACATTTCGTGCCGCGGCTATCGAACAGCTAGAGGTATGGAGCGAACGCAGCGGTGTCGAACTTATCAAATCGCGGCAAGGTGGGGATCCCTCGGCTGTCCTCTTTGACGCCGTGCAGGCAGCGAAAGCGCGCGGTACAGACATGTTGATCGTAGACACGGCCGGCCGGCTGCACACCAAGAACAACCTGATGTCTGAACTGGACAAAATGCGGCGGACTACGGAGCGCCTGGTTCCTGACGGCCCCCATGCAGTGCTGCTGGTGATGGATGCGACCACCGGCCAGAACGGGCTCCAGCAGGCAAAGCTGTTTACCGAGTCGGCCGGGGTAACGGGTATTGTGCTCACTAAACTCGATGGCACGGCGAAGGGCGGCATCGCAGTCGCTATCGCTCGTGAACTTCAACTCCCGGTGCGTTATGTGGGCGTCGGCGAAACGATCGATGATCTGCTGCCCTTCGACAGCGGCGTATTCGTTGACTCGCTGCTCAATTCTTAAGCGATTACACAAGACGGACTGAAAGGCATGTCTGTGCTCGACCCCACTGCTTCACCGACTAAGAACTACGCGGCGCAGATTCAGCAGGATGAACGCTGGATGAACCACGCGCTTGAGCTGGCCTGTAAATCTGTCGGCCTTGCTTCTCCGAATCCCACAGTGGGGTGCGTGCTAGTCAAGAACGGCGCTATTGTCGGCCAGGGATTTCACGAATACGAGCGCCGCGATCATGCAGAGGTTGTGGCGCTGGCGATGGCGGGAGATGCGGCTCGTGGGGCGACGGCCTACGTGACACTCGAGCCTTGCTGCCATACGGGGCGAACGGGGCCTTGCACAGAGGCACTGATGGGGGCCGGCGTGACTCGGGTTGTGGCGGCTACGGTGGACCCGAATCCGGAGGTCAACGGCCAGGGGATCGAACGGCTGCGGGCTGCGGGGACTGCGGTCGACGTGGGCGTGCTGGCCCGCCGGGCGCAGGAGTTGAACGACGGCTTCGCGTGCTATATCCGAACCAGGCTGCCCTTTGTGACCCTCAAGGCGGGGTTGTCGCTCGACGGGAGGATCGCGCCTGCTCCGGGCAGAGTTCCGATTGGCTCTCCGGTGATGCTGACAGGAGAAGAGTCGCAGCTGGCGGTGCAGGGAATGCGGCACTCTGCGGATGCCTTGATCACCGGGATCAACACAGTGCTGACGGACGACCCGCTGCTGACGGACAGGACAGGGTTGCCGCGGAGGCGGCGACTGCTGCGCGTGGTGCTTGACTCTGCGCTGCGGCTAAGGCTGGACGCAAAGATCGTTCGGACGGCGCAGGAGGACGTGCTGGTCTTCTGCACGATTCCCGTTTCAGAGCGCCAGCGGGCGCTTGAGGCGTTGGGCGTAAGAGTAGAGCGGATTGAGGCGGCCGCCGGCGGAGCCCGTGTCGCTCTGAAGAGAGTGCTGGAGCGGCTGGGCGAGATGGAGATGATTTCGGCGATGATTGAGGCGGGATCGCAGCTGAATACGTCGGCGCTCGGAGTGCAGGCGGTGGATAAGCTCTCTCTTTTCTATGCGCCGGTATTTCTGGGTGCGGCCGGCGTGCCGCTGATCAACAGCACCGAATCCTCGAAGCCGCAATGGGCGCATCTCACTATGGGACAGATGGGGCAGGACACTTGGTTCAAGGGATATTTGCGAGATCCATGGGCGTAAGGCGGGGGCATGTTCACCGGTTTGATTGAAGCGAAAGGGACTATTCTTTCGGTTGAGGAGCGGGCAGGAGCGAGGCGGATTGCGATCGAGGCTCCCGGGATTGCGGATAAGCTGAAGACCGGCGGCAGCGTTGCAGTGAGCGGTGTCTGCCTGACTGCGCTCGATATCGAGACGCCTGTTTTTCATGCGGATCTTGCGGCGGAGACAGTGGCCCGCACTTCTCTTGCGCAGCTTGCGCCGGGGACAACGGTGAATCTGGAGCTGCCGACACCCGCGGGGTCTCCTTTGGGCGGGCACGTGGTTCAGGGGCATGTGGATGCGACGGGCACCCTGATTTCACTGGAACCGGTCGATCCGGACGCGGACCGGGCTCTCACCGACTGGTGGCTGCGGGTTGAGGTTCCGGAGGCGATACGCCCGTACATGGTCGAGAAGGGGTCGGTGGCCATCGAGGGCATCAGTCTGACGATCGCCCGTTGGGACGGTGAGGTGGCCAGTGCGGCGATCATTCCCCACACCTACTCGGCGACCAACCTGCACACGCTTGCGGCCGGATCTTCGGTGAATCTGGAGGCGGATGTGCTGGCGAAGCTGGCGGTACAGCATCAACGGGAACGCTCTACCTTTGAGCTTACGGTCGATTACCTGGTCGCGAACGGATATTGAAGGCCTCCCAAAGGCCGGAACACTCCGTCCATTGCTGACGGCGGTCTTACTGGTTCACAAAGAGAGCGAAGACTTGAAGATCACGCGCTAAGACGGTCGATCCGACTTGTCAGCTGATTTGTTTCCCAAATGCGGGGCGTGGCATGATTCGAGGGGATAAGACAACCCTTCCGATGACAGAACGCACGCCGCCGATTGCCGCAGAGCGCCTCTCTCGTTCTGTCTTCACCCTTTCCATCGCGGGAGCGCTGGTCTTCCTCTACCTGCGAACTTTTCTGCTTCCTGCCGTGCCCTTTGTTGCGCACGACGACCAGATCTTGTTCTTCATTCGGGGGGCGCGTGTGGCTCATGGTCAGATTCTGTATCGCGACTTTTTCGAGCTGGTTCCGCCGGGGATCGATTCCCTCTATGGGGCCACGTTCCGCCTTTTCGGTATCCATGCCTGGATCATGCAGGCCTGGTGCATCGCGCTGGGGCTCGCTCTCTTTTCCGTTGTCACCCTGATCGCCCGCAGGATACTGCGCGGTCCTCTGGTGCTGCTTCCGGGACTGTTATTCCTCATCTTCGACTTCAATAGCGCTCTTGACCCGACGCATCATTGGTTCAGCACTCTTGCCGCTCTGATGGCGGTTGGCGTGCTTATGGGCGGCGCAAGCCTGCGACGGATATTCGCATCGAGTTCATTCTGTGCCATAGCAACGCTCTTTACTCAGACCCAGGGAGCGCTGACATTCGTCGCGCTGTTCCTCTATCTGTTATGGCTCAAACGATCCGAGGCTCAAGGTCCCGGCCTCCGGCCGCAGCTTGCAACCCTGGTTTTACCATTCACCCTGATCCTTTCCTGCGTTGTCGGGTACTACGTTCACAAAGCCGGCTTTCGCACCATCTTCTTCGATCTCGTCTTATTCCCGCTTAAATTCCTATCGTCCGGTAACTTCAACTCACCTCACGCCTATCTCGATCAGCTTCTGCCATTACATGCGCCCGGTGGCGTTGTTCGCCTGATTCCTGTTGTGTTCATCTATGCGGTTGTTCCTTATATCTATGCGGTGGGGGCCTACCAGTTGTGGCGGAAGCGCGAGATCCTGCCTGCGCGACTTCGGCAACACCTTGTCCTTCTTCATCTCGTCGGAGTTGCCCTTTTTCTGGCCGTCGCCAGCGGTCCGAGATTTCATCGCCTCTGCACGGTAGCTCCGCCTGCCATCCTGGTTTGCGCGTGGCTTCTCAGCCAGCCAGGACCGGCACTTCGACTCGCTCGGAACCTGTCATGTCTCCTGGCGATTGCGTTTGCTTTCCTGCTGCCTTTTTATCGCCAGACTCAATGGCACGCAACATTGGATTTTCCTATCGGCACGACGGCTTTCAGCGACCCCCTCGAGTTCCGGGAATATCAATGGCTCGCGGAGCGGAGCCACCCATCGGAGCTCTTGTTCAACCATGGCGGTCTGGACCTTTATCTCTCACTCGAGAACCCCACAGCCTCGGAGTTCGTTACCGATACTGATTTCACTCGTCCGGAGCAGGTGGCAGCTGTCCTCGAGTCGCTCCAACGCCGGCCGCCACGCTTCATCGTGCTGGAACCGGAAAACACGAATCCCTCAGATGTTCATGATCACTCCGCACCCTTCCGCCAATATGTTTATGACAATTACCACTTGATCCAGGTCTTCCCCTTGAACCATAACTCGCGATACGAAGAACTCTGGGAACGATTGCCGCCCCGGTGATACCAGGCGGGCAGCTGCCGAGCCTGCTGTGGAGGGGCGTTGCTGTCGTAGTCGATCCGCCGCATCGACTCGAGTACACCATCTTCGATCGAAGTCGAAAGTTGCAGATATACCTGCGAACTATCTCACGATGAAATACGACCTCACGAAGCGTGTCGATGATGGTTCGATTCTCGAAATTACACGGGGTGACTTCGCCACCGTCGAAGATGGCGAGAATCGATATCGGCATTCGCTCCATGGAGACGATTCCGTACTGATCGGAATGGAAAGACTGTCGGAGAAGGTGTTCCTGGAGACGCAACCTTAGTCGTAGCGTTCGAAGATGATTTGTTTGCGATGCCATCCGATTTCCTTGAGGCGGTCGCGGTTGCCGGAGACCATTTTGTTCAGGCCGCAGATGTAGGCGTGGATGTCAAAGCCGGTGCCTTCGGCGGCTGTCGGGACAGGCGCGCGGTGATTCTCCGACTCGCGGCGCGTGAGGATCTGGGCAACGTGGTCCTGCACATAGCCGCGCAGGCCTTCCCAGCCTTCCTGGGACCGGCTGAGCGTGGGGAGATAGTAGAAGTTGTGCCGCTCAGCGGCAACCTTCTCGAAGTATTTCCGGTAATAGATTCCTGTTTCGTGACGCGTGCCATAAACGAGCCAGAAATTGCGGCCCTCGCTGCGGTCCTCTCCATTTTCGGCGAAAAGGTATTGGACGAATCCGAGGATCGGGGCGATGCCGGTTCCGGTGGCAATCATGATGCTGTCGGTGAGCGGCTGGCGCAGCGTGAAGAAGCCGTGCGGTCCATGAAATTGAACGGTCTGACCAACTTCGAGATCGCAGAGGAAATTCGAAAAAAATCCACCCTCCACACGATTCACACACAGGTCCAGCATGTTTGCGCGTGGCGCAGAGGCAATGGAGTATGCGCGTGTTTGCGTTTTCCCCCGGTCATCGACCGCGACACAGGAGATGAACTGACCGGGAACGAAGTCAAAATGCGAAAGCTCATCGATAGAGAACTCGAGGTGATAGCACTGCGCGGGATCGGAGAGCAACAACTTGTTCTGAAGCTTGGCGGTAAGGAGCGGTTTATCCAAAGTGACTCTTTTCCTCTCAAAAATTATCGCCCGTGTCTCATAGCAACAGCAATCAGGCAATAAGAGCCCTCAGCGTCGAACGCGACCCGGATCCCCGGCGCGTTGTAGATATACTCGATCTGACAAGAGTCTGAAGTCCCGAACGACCCTATGAGTGGACAGCCGCAAAAATACACCCGAAATAATCCATACATCTCACGCATGCTCGTCAATGTGTTGATGACCCTGGAAGGCTCAGAAAAAGAAACACGCCATATCGAGCTGGAGCTCGAGCCGGGGATGGAATACACGCCGGGCGACGCCGTCGGCATCGTGCCGGAGAATCGTCCCTCAGAAGTGGCCGAGGTGCTCGCGCAGTTATATTTCAAGGGCGATGAGCGCGTACTGGATCACTACAAAGTCGAGATCAGCCTTGAGGAAGCGGTACGCACGCGCCTGGCTATCGGCAAGCTTACTCGTAGCGCGGTGAACGCCTATGCAAAAATCGCTCCGGAATCGGTGCCGGGACTCGAGGCGCTGAAGTCATTGGCTTTGCCCGAGAATCGCTCTTTGGCGGAGGAGTACATCTGGGGTCGTGAGTTCATCGATCTAATTACGGAGTATCCAGGCGGAATTACTCAGCCGCAACAGTTGTTTACAGTGCTGGCACGCCTTACTCCACGCATGTATTCGATTGCGTCATCGCAAGCCGTGGTGGGAAATGCCGTACATACGATCGTGCGCGTTGTTTACTATACAAGCCATCAGCGCGACCGACAGGGGCTGTGCTCAGGACATCTGGGAGAACGCGCGCCGGAAGGTTCTATGATGCCGGTCTTTCTGCATTCGAACAACAATTTCCGGCTGCCTGAAAATTCTGACACGCCGGTCATCATGATTGGTCCCGGAACAGGCATCGCGCCGTTCCGTGCGTTTCTGCAGCACCGCAAGGCGTATGGTAACAAGGGTGAGAACTGGCTTTTCTTTGGCGAGCAGCGACGCGCATCGGATTTTCTTTATCGCGAGGATCTGGAAGCGATGTTCAAGGACGGGATTCTGACACGGTTCGATACGGCCTTTTCTCGCGACCAGGCACACAAAATCTACGTGCAGGATCGTATGCGGGAGAATGACGCCGAGTTACATCGTTGGCTCGAGCGCGGGGCGCATGTTTATGTATGCGGCGACGCGAATCGCATGGCGAAAGATGTGGAAGTTGCGCTCCTCGACGCCATTGCCAACGGACAGAACTGTACTCCGGACGAAGCGCAGGAGTATCTCGCCGCGATGAAGAAGGCGAGACGCTATCAGACGGATGTTTACTGACTCTGGGTGTATAAACCCAATCCGGCAGCTCAACCCCGCCCACCTCAGGGGCTAAAGCCCCTGTTTATGTGGTTTTTCCGGCACGGCTGAAGCCGTGCCCTTTCAAACCCATTTATGCAATGAGTTCCAGGGCTGCGGGACTATTCCACGGTTACGGATTTTGCCAGATTACGCGGCTGATCGACGTCGCAGCCGCGGCGCACGGCGATGTGATAGGCAAGCAGTTGCAGCGGGATTACGTCGAGCACCGGGAGCAGAAGTTCGGACGCGGACGGGACGTACAGCACATGATCGACCAACTCTTTGATTTGCTCGTCGCCGTGTATCGCAATGGCGATAACCTTCCCGGAGCGGGCGGTGACTTCCTGAATGTTCGACAGGGTTTTTTCGTAGCGAAGGACTGAGTCACGATTGCTCTCGTCTTTGGTGGCCAGGACGACGACGGGAAGCGTCTCGTCAATCAGGGCATTAGGCCCGTGCTTCATTTCGCCTGCCGGATAGCCCTCGGCGTGAATGTAGGAGATTTCCTTAAGCTTGAGTGCGCCTTCGAGCGCCATGGGGTAATGGATGCCGCGGCCCAGGTACAGAAAGTCGCGAGCATTCGAATAAATCTTCGCCAACTGCTCGCAGACGGGGTCGGACGTGCGGAGGCTCTCTTCGACCTTGCCGGGCAGAAGACTGAGGGATTCGACGAGGGTGCGACTCTCGTCGGCGGTCACGGTTTCGCGCTTTTGGGCAAGATGCAGGGCGAAGAGGAAGAGCGCGACGATCTGGGCGGTGAAGGCCTTGGTCGACGCCACGCCGATCTCCGGGCCGGCGTGGGTGTAGATGGTTCCGTGGGCCTCGCGGGCAATCATGGCGCCGACGACGTTACAGATCGCGACGGTTTTCGAGCCCTTGGCGATCATTTCGCGCTGCGCCGCGATGGTATCGGCGGTTTCGCCCGACTGGGTGATGAGGAGGCCTAGCGCGGCTGGATCGGCGATGGGATCGCGGTAGCGGTATTCGCTGGCGTAATCTACCTCAACCGGGACGCGGGCGAGGCGCTCAATCATGAACTTGCCCGCTGTGGCTGCGTGCCAGCTGGTTCCGCACGCGGCTATGTTGATGCGCGCGGCGCGGCGGAATTCGTCGTCGGAAATCTTCATCTCGTCGAGGAAGACCTTGCCTGTATCGAGCGAGATGCGCCCGAGAGTGGTGTCGCGAATGGCGCGCGGCTGCTCGAAGATTTCCTTGAGCATGAAATGTTTGTAGCCGCCCTTTTCCGCCTGAATGGGGTCCCATAGGATGCGCTGCAGCGGACGTTCCACACGGTTGCCGCGGAGATCGGTGAGCTCGACGCCGGAGGGGGTGAGGACAGCGACGTCTCCGTCGGCTAAGAAATAGAGATCGCGGGTGTGGTGGAGAATGCCGGGCACATCCGAGGCGACAAAGTATTCGCCTTCTCCGATACCGACGACGACCGGTGGGCCGTTGCGTGCGGAAACAATCTTGTCCGGCTCGTCGGCGGAGATGACGCTGATGGCATAGGCCCCGGTCAGGCGGCGGGCGGCACGGCGCACGGCCTCTTCAAGCGGCAGGGTCTTGCCGGAGTCGGCTGCGGAGGCGATCTCCTGCTCGATGAGGTGGGCGATGATTTCTGTATCTGTCTCAGTTACAAATTTGTGGCCTTCGAGCGAGAGCTCGTGCTTGAGCGCGAGATAATTCTCGACGATGCCGTTGTGGACGACGACGATGCGACCGGTGCAGTCGCGGTGAGGGTGCGCGTTTTCCTCGGTCGGACGGCCGTGGGTGGCCCAGCGGGTGTGGCCGACGCCATAGGTTCCGCTGAGCGGACGCTCACGGATGACTTCTTCGAGGTTGCGAAGTTTTCCAGGCGCGCGGCGCAGTTCAAGGCCGTCGCCATTGCCGCCGACGGCGATGCCGGCCGAGTCATAGCCACGATATTCGAGGCGGCGAAGACCTTCAATAATCAGAGGAACGACTTGTTTGCTGCCGACGTAACCGACGATTCCGCACATATATCCTTATTATCAAGGATAAAGAGGGCAAAGCCGGAGGTGGAGCTACTCGCTGTCTTCGAGCTGGAACGAAAATTCCTCAATGACTGGATTGGTCAACACGTCGCGCGCGATCCGCTCGATCTCGGCCCTGGCGGAGGCGGCGTCGAGATCGTTGCTGAGCTTCACCACAAAATATTTGCCTTGACGGATATCTTCGATTCCCTGATATTGCATCTTCTTCAGTGCGTTATGGATGGCCTGACCCTGCGGGTCGAGAACGGTCTGCTTGAGAGTTACGTAGACATGAGCCTTCATCGTGCCCGATTATAAAGGACTTCGCGTCCCGCGCTACGCGCCATTCGGCGCACGCAGCTTTCTGTGCCGCTGGGGGGTATTGCGCCAATTTCGCATCAAATTGCGTAAACTGGAATTCGCATGGTCAACTATCTGGAACTCCCAATTGGCGACAAGATGCCCGAAGTGATCAACGCGGTGATCGAGATTCCCGCCGAGGGGATCAACAAATATGAATACGACAAGCAACTGCACGTCTTCCGCTTGGACCGCAACCTTTATTCGCCGGTGCATTATCCGGGGGACTACGGGTTCATTCCTTCAACGTTAAGCGACGACGGCGATCCGCTCGACGTGCTGGTACTCGTGGATGCGGCGAGCTTTCCGGGTTGCGTGATGCAGGTGCGCCCGATCGGCTTGCTGGAGATGCTTGATCAGGGTGTCCTGGATGAGAAAGTGCTGGCTGTGGGCAAGAACAATCCCCGGTATACGGACGTGTGGAACTATTCTGAAATCTATCCGCACATGCTGAAGGAAATCACGCATTTCTTCTCCATCTACAAGGACCTTGAGGGCAAGCGCGTCGAGATCCATGGCTGGCATGACGCGGCATATGCGCGCGATCGCGTGGCATGGTCCGCGAAGAACTTCAAAGAAAATAAGGCGGCGAAGATCCAGTCCTAGTCTCCAGTCGGAGCGGCGTGCAATTCCTTGTGCAGGGGACGCCCTGACCAAACGGTGCGTGAAATCAGGTAGAAGATGGGCCCGGCGAGGGCGATGAGCAGCCCGAAGAGCAGGGCGGGCATGTGCGCCATGCGCTCGTCCCGCGACGAGAGCGCGGCGTAGATGATGAGTGCGGTTGGCATCACTCCCAGAGCGATCGCCATGGCCAGATTGCCGGCGCGAAATGGGCGCGCAAGGCTGGGCTCGCGCAGACGCAGCACGACCAGCGCGATGAACTCCAGTATCAGGCTCGCGCCGTAGAGCATCAGGTCGATCGAGATGAGCCGCTCGAAGCTGAACTGGAGGGCCAATGCCCACGCTGTCGCGCAAACCAGCAGGGCAACCCAGGGCACTCCATAGCGATTGCGGCGAGCCAGGACGGAGGGTAGCAGGCCATCCTCAGCCATTACCATGGGCACGCGCGCGTAGGACATCATGAGGGCGTTGAACATTCCCAGACCAGTGATGGTGCCGCCAAGTACGATGGCGATGCCGAGCCACGGGCCGGCGAGCGCCGTTGCTGCATCGGTCCAGGAGCCGGTGGTAAACTGCGCAATCGCCAAACCGGCGAAGCCCACGGCGGCAAGCGGAATCACGTAGCTGAGGGCCACCACTCCGGCACTCAACAGCATGGCGCGCGGGTAGTTGCGCTGCGGATTGTCGACTTCCTTGGCCACCGTCGAGGCATTATCCCAGCCCATGTAATTCCACAAGGCCACGAGGATAGCGGTCGAGAGGCTCTCGCTGCCGGTTTTGGTTGAGGTCCACAGGGCAGCGGTGTGCCGCAGGTGCCAGCCATGCCATAGGGCCGCTCCGACAAGCACGGCAAAGGGCGCAAGCAACACCACAAACAAGCCGATGGAGCCTTCACCCACGGCAGGGGCACCGCGCAGATTCCACAGGCAGCAGAGTGCGATCAGCGCAAGTTCCCAGAGGGTGCCGCGCGAGCCGGCCGTCCATGCGGGAAACAGCTTGCTGAGGTAGAGCACGAAGATCGTGGGATAGATGGCCATGTCAAAGATGCTGGCCGTGAGCGAGAGCCACGCTTCCTGATATCCCCAGAACGGGCCCAGGGCGCGGCGCACCCACACGTAGAAGCCGCCTTCGTCGGGGATAGCGCTGGCGAGCTCGCCGATCATGAGCGCGGTGGGCAAACTCCAGACGAGTGGGAGGAGAAGCAGAATGCCGAGAGCCTTGAGGTAGCCCGCGCCGCCCAGAATGTCTTCAATGCCGTAGGGGCCGCCCGACACCATGAAATAGGTCGCGGCGGCAAGCGGGAGAAGACGCAGGGTGCGCTGAACCTTCGCGGCTTTAGTGGCGGGTTTTAGTAGCCGTGTGACCTCGGGAATCTCCAGTGATAAAGATTATCGCGAAATGACAGGGACTCAACATAAGAACACAACAAAAAAGCCCCGCCATTTGGCGGGGCTTTTTTGCCGATGCGATTAAGACGCTTTGCGCTCGGAAAGATCGGGGCTCACTTTATCAGGCCCATAGCCGGAAACGTGGCTGGGGTAGACACGCTGGACATGCCCGAAGACACGGACGCGAGCCGTTTCGGACCCCGTCCCCCAGGTCTCGTCTTGACTGACAGCGTCGGATTCGTAACGAATCCTGCCGTGATTGCGCTCCAGGATACTTTCCGCCTCGGCGTTCCGCGAAGCGGCGTTGACCGTTACAATCGCGCCGCCACGGCCGATCTCCGCGGCGAAACGCCGAGCATCTTCGCTGGGAATTCCCATGCCCGTAAATGAGCTTTCAAACGCCGAGCCGTAAAGGGGATAGTCAGATTCGGAATAGGTTCCGAGATGGCCCTCGCCAGACCCGAAATTGCTGCTGCTCTTTTCAGCCACTGTTTCATGGCGCACTTGAGCATCCGTCCCGGTGTGTTCTCCTGAGAAGAGGTGCTTCAGCTTGTCCCACCAACTCGCTCCTTTGTCCGTGTGTTCATGGAAAGTGCCTGTTGCAGGATAACTACCGGTGACGGTCGTGTCCCGAACGACGCTCGATTGGTTGATTGGATCGTCATAAAGGGGCGCGGCAGTCGAGGACTTCAATGTGCTCGGGATGTTGGTTGGTAGATCGCCCGGGATTTCGGAACCGGGGATCGGTCCGGGTCGGCTGGCGCCGGAAGTCACGGTACCCCCGCCGGTAGACAGGCCAGCAGGCGTGACTCCGCTGGTGTCCGATGTGGCTCCCGCTGCTCCGGTGGCGGAGCCAACCGTTCCGATCGTGGACGTGGTGCTGGTTGGGAAGGTATCGTGGTGATCGATTTGGCTGGGAGCAGAGCCCGAATAGCCAGAAGCGCTCGCACTGTGAAATGCGGCTCCAATATCGTTGATCGGGAAACCTTCGTCCACAAGTTCGTTGATCGCATGCTGAGCGTCCTCGCCACTTGTGAAATAGGCGACAACCGTACCACTCGTTGAGCTGTTCCAATCGCTGCTGCTTGTCATCGGGAAACCTTCGAATCTGAATTTGCTTGCGCGGCCTCGTGCTCACAGAAAAATTGCGCGCGAATGCGGCCGTTCTCTACTACGATGCAGGGCCTGATCTCCGAGGACTGACGCGAGAAAAGATCTGCCTCACAAGGCTTGCTCACCATAAAATCTAGGTCCCGCATCGGGAATGGACAACGATCCTATATACTGGCTCTAGACAGCCGGAGAGATGGCCGAGTGGCTGAAGGCGGCGGTTTGCTAAACCGTTGTAGGGTCAAAAGCTCTACCGGGGGTTCGAATCCCCCTCTCTCCGCCAGCGAGTCTATCTCCTTTTTAATCAGTACTTTATCTCAACGACTTGGCCGCATTTTGGGGCGAAATCGAGAATCTTGCGTCAGTCAGAGAATCGCCAGAGAGGAAATCGGGCCTCTGAACTGACTCTTTTCTCCAAAGTGCAAGTCAGGGTCCGGGTTTCGCAGGT
>JABCZC010000031.1 GCA_013289875.1 Acidobacteriota bacterium
TTGGGAGAGTCCGGCTGCGATGCGTGGACGTTGGCACGCATCGCGGGACACAGCTCCATTGCAATTTCAAGCCGGTATGTTCACCCCTCAGAGGATGTCGTGCTAAATGCCATGGAGCGAATGAGTGGGCACAAAATTGGGCACAGTAGGAATATTGCGGGTGTGCTCCCCGCAGCGATTCCATTGCAAGTTGTAGAAGGTAAAGGAGAAGGGTGGTGCGCCCGGAGAGATTCGAACTCCCGACCTATTGCTCCGGAGGCAATCGCTCTATCCAGCTGAGCTACGGGCGCGCTCCTTAAGAATACTACGGCGGGCGTCGAGAATCACCCGCGGCTTTGACAGACCACATCCATCCGCGGTCTTATGGACTCGGTCCACTCATCCCGCAAGGAGATCTTCTATGCTCCGCAAACGATTCTGTTGCAGAATTTTCCTGCTTGCCGCCGCCGTTCTGTTTTCACTTACTTACGTACACGCTCAGTGCGATCCGCATAATCCGAACCCTCCCAGCCCTCCCGCGCAGGCCAGCGTCACACTGGGCGGAAAGGACGTCACCATCTATTACTGCGCGCCCTCCTTGAAAGGACGCAAGATCGGGGTTGACCTCGCCCCCTATGGCAAGGTCTGGCGCACCGGAGCAAACTCGGCGACCACGCTCAAGACACCCTCCGGCCTTCGCATCGGGGATCTGGCGGTTCCCGCGGGAACCTACACGATCTATAGTCTGCCCGAGGAGCACGGCTGGACATTAATCGTCAATAAGCAGACTGGCCAATGGGGTACGGTCTACAACCAGGATCAGGACCTGGGCCGAGTCAAGATGCTCGAAGGCGTCATTCCCAGCGCGCCGGTCGAGACCTTCAAGATCGCCTTCGAACACACGGCAGGAAATAAGACCGAGCTTCACCTGCTCTGGGGGACAACCAACGTCTTCGTCCCGGTAGTCGCTGTTAGTCCTTAGCCTGTACGTTGATGGCCAGGGGATTCTTGGCTTGTCTGATGAGGAACGGAAAGATTGACGCGAGGCATGCATGGACTCGCTGCGGTGATCGACGATCTCAGAGCGAGAAGGACAGAGGAGATGATCGTATTCGTCCTACAAAGCGATCGATTGAGTCAACGGGCAGAGTTTTAGCAGCGCGCCTAAGTAAGTCAGCCTAGGTCGGAGTTGCATTCCGTGTTTATTCGGGCTTGTAACTCCTTCAACAAATGTCGCGTGTAGATGCCGGTTGCCACGAATCTTGCGCGCTGATGAATCATCTCGAGGAGAATCTCTTCGCCGCTCTTGTCGATCACGGTAACGTCGCTAAGGACAACAACACGGGACCTGTCCGAACATCGATCGAGCGAAACCCGCCAGTTTGCCCTGAGTTCGGAGGCAAAGTCTCCAGTTAACTGGCCCTGAAGAATCCACTTCTCTTCTGCCGGGCTCTCTTCTACCGTGATCCTCAACATGGCAATCTTCAGCGTTAAAATGTCAGAATTTCTGTCCACCCTTCCCAAAAACTCTGGCCTTGTTAAACATCAGGAATGCTTATAAACGCCGCAAAATCATGCCAGGGCGCATGCATAACTCACAGGCAATCCAGTTGCCAGAGGATCACTGCATTGATCTTTTCCGGGATTACGAATTAAAAGGAGTTAGAGCTACTCCATCGGAGGATTTGCCGGAAAGCTTTACGAATGACCTGCTTGCCAACTGGCACTGCCGTCAATATGTTGGCACTCATTCAGTGGCGAACAGGACGTGTGATTCCGAGCTTCTGCATGCGGAACTGCAGCGTTGGTCGTTTCAATCCTAATCTGGCGGCCGCGCCGTTCGGGCCGGAGAAGACCCAGTTCGACTGCTCGAGAACATAGAGGATATGCCGCCTCTCCATCTCCTCCAGAGTCATCACGCCGTTGCCGCCTTCGTTCTCCGTAAGCCGAGGCTTCAAATCTGAAATCGGCACCTTGAGTTCCTTGCCCGACGACAGAATGACCGCGCGTTCTATTACGTTCTGGAGCTCGCGAATGTTTCCAGGCCATGGGTAGCGGACGAGGGCGTTCATCGTTTCGGTAGAGATCGTGTCGATCTGTTTCTTCATCAGGCGAGCAAAATGCTGGGCGAAGTGCCGGACCAGGAAGGGGATGTCTTCGGACCGGTCACGCAGAGGGGGCACATGGATCGGGAACACATTCAACCGGTAGAACAAATCGGAGCGGAACTTTTGAGCGTCGACCATTGCGTGCAGATCTCGATTGGTTGCGGCGATGAGACGCGCGTCTGAGCGCAAAGTGCGGGAACTGCCCAATCGCTCGAATTCGCGCTCCTGCAGGACGCGCAACAGCTTTGGCTGCAACTCGAGCGGTATTTCTCCAACTTCGTCGAGAAATATGGTCCCTTCCGACGCCAGTTCAAAGCGTCCTATGCGTTGCGCAATCGCCCCGGTGAAGGCTCCTTTCTCGTGACCAAAGAGCTCACTTTCGAGCAGTCCTGTCGGGATGGCCGCGCAGTTGAGCTTGACGAATGGATGAGAACTGCGCCGGCTCAGTTTGTGCACGGCGCGTGCGATGAGCTCTTTGCCGCTGCCCGTTTCGCCGTAAACAAGAACGGTGGAATCTGTTGGAGCCACAGCCTGAACTTGGCGCAGCACGCGAAGAAGAACGGTACTGTTGCCAACAATCTCTTCGAAATTCAGCTCGTTCCGTATCTCGTCCTCGAAGTAGAGCTTTTCCTGCGCGAGCCGGTCGGAGAGTTCAGAAATCTTTCGATAGGCGACCGCGTTATCAATCGCGATCGCTATTTGGCCAGCGATCTGAAGCAGGAACTCCACATCCTGGTGAGTGAAGAATTCTCTCCGCAGCCTTGCCACAGAGAGCACCCCGAGCGTGCGGTTGCAACGGATCAAGGGGACAAAGCACATCGCCTGAAATCTCTCCAGTGATGTCCGCTTTTTATCGAGAGATTGCGGCAGTTTCTCGCTAGTGTTGCCAGTCCATGGTTTGCCCGCGCGAAAGACTCGTTCGGCGAGCTCCTGGGGAAAGGCATAGCCTCTCGAGGGCACTTCTTCGGTGTCGGAAGAATCCATCGCATGAATTTCCAGGCATTGGTTGTCGGCGGCTGGCAGCATGAGAGCGACCGCATCGAGTTGCATTACATTGCGAATGCCTGGGGAGATGGCCTGGATCAACTGCCTGGGTTCCTGATTGGAGACGACGCTGTTGTTCAGGTCGAGAATGAACTTAAGCTTCGTCCGCTCATTTTCAAGCTGCAGGCGCGCTCTCTCAGAAGCCGCGAAGTTCAGGCGATCGTCGAGCGCCAGGGCCACATGGTCGGCAGCCAGGACCAAGAAGGAAATGTCCTCTTCGGAAAAAGCATCTTCAGACGAACGTCCGACACATAGGACTCCCAGCGGACGAAGCGCCGTTCCCAGCGGCAGAATGCAAAGCGACCGGTCCCCATTTGAACGGAACCATTCCATGTTCTCCCGAAAGTTGGCTTCCTCAGCGATGGAGGGAATCATCAGCGGCTTCTGGTTCTCATGTACCCATTGATATACCGATGGGGTGGGCCAGTAAAAATCCGGAGGAGCCAGAGACTTCAGACCATGGCCGTTAACAGCACAGATCGATAGGGGATTCGAACCGTCCATTTGGATAACCATGACGGTGTTGGCGGGTATGAAGGTGTGCAGCTCTGAGGGAAGTGTCTTTAGAAGGTCTTCTTTGTCGCGATGCTGCCTTAGCTGGCGCGTGAAACGGAGGAACCCTTGATCGCTCTCCGCAAATGAACGATGACGAACGGCGCCGGATTCTCGATTGTTGCGTTGACTCTCCATCTAAGTCCAAGAAAATCTAATTCAAGCGATCCCGCAAACGGCTAGCTCATAGATGATCGAAAGGTTCATAAGGTAGCAACAAAGACCTCCTTGAGCACATTCACTCGCCGTCTTGGACGAGGCGGCCTGCCAATAATCTGGCATCCGGCTAATCAGTTGGCATTTGGCGTGTCGCCGGTCCAGAAGTATTTCTTGCGACCCCGGATCAAGCTGCTTTTTATCAAATACTTACTGCTGAAAATTCTTACTTAACGGTCTGGCGCGTTATGTGCAACGGCACAGCTGTTCACTTGATAAGTATTGCACTGTCACAGACTTCAGATGGTCGTCTAGAACACATATTTCGCAAGAAAGAAGTTTTGACCTTGGAGGGTCCGGATGGCTGTGGAACAGCACACGGAGCAAACTTCGAATTTTCGCCTTGACGTACCTTTGCATAATCTTCTTACGCATTCCCAGGCTCCGCCGATGGGGCTTTATCCTCTAGGTCAACCTCAGACTTTTCCAGCGCCCATCTTTCCGCAGCAGCCGGATCTGCTCGGGCCAGCCGACGAATCTGTAGACTGGGTTCCACCTGAAAAGCGGAAGTGGAAGCCGGGCCAGATTTACCACGCGATGCAGGGCTGGCTCTTCCCGTATATTCATTCGCGCGTCACGGCCGGCGACTTCCACCCCCTGATCGCGTACCTGTTCACGGAGTTCAAGTGCAACCTGGACTGCCACTACTGCTGGGCCTTCGACAACAAAGTCAAAGGCATGAGCGAAGACACGGCGAAGCGGTCCGTGGACTGGCTGCACGGCACCGGCTGCCGGGTGCTGGCATACATGGGAGGCGAGCCGCTACTGCGTCCGGACCTCATCCACAAGATCACGTACTATGCGGCGAAAAAGAACTTCTGGATTTATCTGCCCACCAATGCGCGGCTGCTTCGAACGGATGTGATCGATAAACTCGCAGACGCGGGCCTCTCGACATTCAATATCGCGGTCGATGCGGTCGATCTGAAACCGGGCCTGCCGAAGGCTCTGGTCCCCATCCGCAAACAGTTTGATTACCTGGTCCGCAAGCAGTACGGCTACGGCTATTCGGTCTTCCTGAATATCAACATCTGTCGCAACAACCTAGACGATGTGCGGGAGCTTACGGAGATCGCCCATGACTGCGGCATCGCGACCGACTACCACATCAATGAGTCGCCACTGCTCGAGCAGGATGAGCATTTCAAGCACGCGGACAACAATGTCACCTATATCACTCGAGACGATTGGCCGGCTGTCGAGGAAACGATCCAGTGGCTGACCGAGAGGCAGGACTCGGGATACAAGATGGTGAACTCCAACACCCGGCTCTGGCAGATGGTCGGCTTCATGAAAGGCGATCACTTCCCATGGAACTGCCGTGCCGGGCAGAACTCGATGATCATCCGCGTCGATGGGACACTCGCGCCCTGCTTCCCGATGTACACCGCAAGTTACGACTGGGGCGTTGTAGGGGATCATAAATTCGATACGAAACAGCTCGACCATCAGAAAGAAACCTGCCAGACCCATTGTTTTTCGACGCTAAACCACATTCTTGGCTGGTGCTACAACGACCAGCGCGTTATTAAATACTTTTTCAAGCAGCTTGCCCATGGATTCCAGGGAATGAAAGGCCAGATGTAGCCGGCAGCCGGAGCGATCGCACGGATTTCTGCGTTACGCCAACCCCAACCTTTGACCCCAACAGGAGAGGCATATGCCAGCAGCAGAAGAAATCGTTCAGACCGATTTTGAAGTTGAAATTCAGGCACGCATCGACGCGGAACGGGCGCGGTTGCGCGCGGAGGCCGGGCTGGCACGCATGCGTGAGTTCAAGAAGCCGGTGGAGCGGACGTTCACCGCCAAAGAACGTGACTACGTTACCATCCTTTTCGGCGGCCTCACCTGGAAGCACGAAGAGATGATCAAGGCTGTCTTTCACGGCAGCGGATATCGCTGCGAAAATATCCCAACCCCTGTTGTCGCCGATTTTCAGGCCGGCAAGGAGTTCGGCAATAACGGCCAGTGCAACCCGACCTATTTCACCGTCGGAAATCTCGTTCGCTATCTGCAGAGTCTCGAGCAGCAGGGACAGACAAAGCAGCAGATCATCGACAACTACGTCTTCTTTACAGCTGGGTCCTGCGGGCCGTGCCGCTTCGGCATGTATGAGGCGGAATATCGTTTCGCGTTGCAGAATTCAGGTTTTGAGGGTTTCCGCGTCCTCCTGTTTCAGCAGACCGATGGCATCAAGGCGGCGAGTGGCGAGCCTGGCCTGAAGTTTTCCGTCGACTTCGGAATGGGGATGCTCAATGCGCTCAATCTGGGCGATGTGCTGAACGAGTTGGTCTATCAGGTGCGTCCCTTTGAAGTGAAGAAGGGAGAGACGGACAAGGTGATCCACGATGCTGCAAAGACTCTGACCGACACCTTGCGCGACCGCAAGCGCTGGCATATCAACGAGGCCGCGCCGGAGTGGGCTAAGCCCTATCTCAACAAGCACGACAAGATCGCGGGGATCGGCTGCACCCTCGGAAAAGTCGCTCACAATCTATATGGCAAGGAATATATCGATGCCCTGCACGCCTGTCGCGACAGCATCGACGCAATCGAGGTTGATCGCCTGCGCGTGAAGCCGGTCATCAAGATCACCGGCGAATTCTGGGCGCAGACCACCGAGGGTGACGGCAACTTCAACATGTTTGCCTTCCTGGAGCGCGAAGGCGCGCAGGTGCTGGTCGAGCCTATCGCTACCTGGATCGCCTACATGATGTATGTGGCCAAGGAAGGCGCGAAGGCCCGCGCCTATGCCGAGGCGCCTTACCGCGATCCGAAGTGGTACGAGGTCAAGAAGCGCCTTGCAAACGAGCTAAAGCTCTTCAAGAAGACCGGCGGCCTGAGCGCCGGCAGCGCGATGTGGAACTTCTTCTATCACCGCACCATCAAGCACATGGGAGACACCGCGCATCATCTCATCCCGCAGAAGGAGCTCTCGCGCTTGGCGCATCCGTTCTATCACCAGCTCGCACGCGGCGGAGAGGGCTACATGGAAGTGGGCAAGAACGTCTACTACACCGTCAACCATCTCTGCCACATGGTGCTGGCGCTGAAACCTTTCGGATGCATGCCATCGACGCAATCGGATGGCGTGCAGTCGAGGGTGATCAACAAGTATAAAGACATGATCTTTCTGCCCATCGAGACCTCCGGCGAGGGCGAGGTGAATGCTCACAGCCGCGTGCAGATGGCGCTGGCCGAGGCCAAAGCCAAATCGCGGGCGGAGTTCGACAGCGTTCTTGGGCAGACCGGCAAGTCACTCGATGATCTGCGCGACTACGTTGAAGGCCACCCGAAGCTGAAGCACGCACTCTATAAGGTCCCGCATCGCCAGGGAATCGCCGGAACCGCCGCACAGTTTGCCTGGCACGTCAGCGACCTCATGGACCGCGACCGGGCCTGGCGGCGGCAGGTGCGCGTTCCAATGACATCGCAGGTGGCGTGATGCGTGCCGCGCTTCGAGCAGTGATGGACGGCTGTACGATTCTGACGCTGGGCCTTCTTTCGGCGGCGCTGCTTTGCGCGTTCCGCTCACTGCGGTCGCAGCGCCCGTCAGCCGATCATAGCGATGTAACCGGCAAATTCGTACCTTTTGCGAAGACTCTGTGCCGGCGGCCCGTCTTCTTATCGCGTGGCGAACTTCTGTAGCTGAGGAAAAGATGATGCAGAAATTTCTGGTTGGTTTGGATGTCGGCTCGACCACAGTCAAAGCGATCGTCGTGGATGCAGCTACGGACAAGATTCTCTGGTCGGACTACCAGCGCCATGAGACGCGCCAGCCGGAAAAGGTGCTGGAGTTTCTGCGCCGCATGGAGGCCGACACCGGCATATCGCCGGAGAACACGCGCATCTTTATCACTGGCTCGGGCGGCGGAACGATCGCTGAGATGGTCGGCGCGAAATTCGTGCAGGAGGTGCACGCGGTTTCGCTCGCCGTCGAGAAGATGCATCCCGAGGTCTACTCCGTCATCGAGCTGGGCGGGCAGGACGCGAAGATCATTGTCTTCAAGGACGACGAAGAGACTGGCCGCAAGAAGAAAATCCCGTCGATGAATGACAAATGCGCAGGCGGCACCGGCGCAGTCATCGATAAGATTAACGCCAAGCTGAAGATTCCTGCATCCGAACTGTCGAATCAGGCATATCACGGCATCAAGCTTCACAAAGTCGCCGGCAAGTGCGGCGTCTTCGCGGAAACGGACATCAACGGCCTCCAGAAGACGGGCACGCCTTCCGATGAGCTGATGGCCTCGCTCTTCGAAGCTATCGTGCTGCAGAACCTCAGCGTTCTTACCCGCGGACACACATTGCGGCCGCATGTGCTGCTGCTGGGAGGGCCCAATGGATTTATCCGCGGCATGCGGGAAGCGTGGCAGGCGAACATCCCGCGCATGTGGAAGGAGCGCAAGGTCGAAATTCCGGAAGGCAGCAAGCCGGAAGAACTGATCAAGGTTCCGGACAACGCGCAGTACTTTGCTGCGCTGGGCTCAGTGGAATTCGGCAAGGATGAGGAGCCTTCGGTTGGCCGCTATCTGGGTACAGAGAAGCTGCTTTACTACATCGACTACGGCCGAACAGAAGAGAAGGCAGCAGCGGGCGGCAAAGGGTTGGTTGCGGAAGAATCGGAACTCGTTTCCTTCAAGTCTGAATACAAGAGAAAGAAGTTCACCGCGGCTCAATTCCTACCTGGTCAGGTTGTTTCCGGCTTCGTTGGCATCGACGGAGGCTCGACATCGACGAAAGCGGTCGTGCTGGGCAAAGACGGCGAGATCCTCTGCAAGACCTATCAGCTTTCGAACGGCAATCCCATCCAGGACACTATCGAGATGTTCGAAAAACTGCGCGAACAAATCGAGAGCAAAGGAGCATCGCTCGAAGTCCTGGGCGTGGGTACGACTGGGTACGCCAAGGACATTCTCAAAGATGTGTTGAACGCCGATGTTGCTCTCGTCGAAACCGTCGCGCACACCGAGTCGGCGCTCAAGTTTTACGACGATCCCCACGTCATCATCGACGTCGGCGGACAGGACATCAAGCTGATCGTCCTCAAAGATGGCCGCGTCAAGGATTTCAAGCTGAACACGCAATGCTCGGCAGGCAACGGATATTTCCTGCAATCTACCGCCGAAGGTTTCGGGCTGAAGGTCGAAGACTTCGCCGATATCGCCTTCTCCGCGAAATCGATGCCGTCATTCGGTTACGGCTGCGCGGTGTTCATGCAGTCGGACATCGTCAATTTTCAGCGGCAGGGCTGGCGGTCGGAGGAGATCCTCGCCGGTCTGGCCGACGTGCTGCCGAAGAACGTCTTTCTGTATGTCGCCAGCATCCCGAACCTTGCCGCGCTAGGCTCGCGCTTCGTTCTGCAGGGCGGCACGCAGAACAACATGGCCGTGGTAAAAGCGGAAGTCGATTTCATCAAGTCCAGCTTCCGCGCCAACGGCAAAGAGCCGGAAATCATCGTCCACGAGCACTGCGGCGAATCCGGAGCGATCGGCGCAGCGCAGGAGGCTCTGCGCCTTTGGACCAATGGTAAGCAGACGACCTTCATCGGACTCGAAGCGGTTGCGAATATCCGCTACCGGACCACGCGCAACGAAGACACCCGCTGCTATTTCTGCAAGAACAACTGCCTGCGTACCTTTATTGACGTGGACGTGAGTGGTGCGGAACAGCCAGCCATCGCAGCGACTGATCGTATGGCAACGCCCGCCGAAATCGCCGAAGCCGCTGCGCAACTGCCCAGCCTCGAAGCCATCCAGGCCAACCTGCCTCCGGTAGAAGCGCACGGCTCGTCATGCAGCTCGGGTGGGGGCAGCACGGGCGGAGGATGCAGCTCTCACGCGCCGTCGCCTTTCAAGGCGAAGGCTGAGCCTTTGATTCAGATACAAATTTCTCCGGGATCGAGCAAAGTGGTCGAGCTGCCGAAGCCGGTCGAGTTCCAGCCGCGCAAAACGAAGGTTCCGCTGCGCATGGGTGAGCAGCGTCTCATCATCGCGACCTGCGAGAAGGGAACCGTCGAAGACCTCGCCGACATGAAGGACATCAAGTCCGACATCGACAAGATCAAGGAAGCTAATCCCAACTTCGTCGATATCGCCGCGCACGATGTCTTCCGGCCTCGCGATGTCGAAGTGGTCGCCGACCCCGTCCCTAGCACCAAGGGCTTCTTCATCGCCAAGGCCATCAAGGAACGCGTTCCTCTGATGGAGCGCCGCAAGGATTTCCGCGTCGGCATTCCCCGCCTGCTGAATACCTACACCTACGCGCCGCTCTTCAATGCTTACTTCGCCGCCCTCGGCCTCAAGTCCGAGAACATTCTCTACTCCGACTACACCACGCCGGAGCTGTATCGCGCCGGAGCTAGCCGCGGCGCGATCGATCCGTGTTATCCCTCGAAGATCGGCATCGCGCACGTTTACAACCTGCTTGCCACCAAGCATAGCAAGAAGCCGCTCAACGCGATCTGGTTCCCGATGTACGACGTGCTCCACAGCCACCTCGTAAACCTGACCGGATCAAACGCCTGCCCGACAGTGACCGCGACCCCTGAAGTCGTTAAAGCCGCCTTCACCAAAGAGAGCGAAATCTTCGCCGAGAACAACATCCTCTACATGGACCCGATCCTCAACCTCCAGGACCAGAAGATTTGCGCCGACCAGATGTTCAAAGCCTGGGGTCCAGTCCTCGGCCTCAGCCGCGAAGAAAACGAACGCGCCCTTGAGATCGGCTTCAAGGCGCTCGCAGCATGCGAGTCCGACATCCGCCGACAGGCCCGCGAGACCCTCGACCAGCTTGAGCGCGAAGACCGCATCGGCATCGTCATGCTGGGTCGCGTCTACCACCACGATCCCGGCCTGAACCACGAGATCATGGAGGAATTCCAGAAGCTCGGCTATCCAGTCTTTTCGCAGAGCACACTGCCCACCGACGAAGACCTCCTCGACCGGCTCTTCGGCGACGAAGTGCGCGCCGGACTCGTCACCCACCCCCTCGATATCTCCGATGTCTGGAAGAACCGTTACTCGACCAGCACGAACCACAAAGTCTGGGCCGCAAAGTTTACCGCCCGCCATCCGAATCTCGTAGCGCTCGAAGTCTCCAGCTTCAAGTGCGGACACGACGCTCCGATCTACGGCGTCATCGAGGGCATCATCGAGCAGTCGGGAACGCCTTATTTCTCCTTCAAGGATCTCGACGAGAACAAGCCGTCAGGCTCGATCCGCATCCGAGTGGAGACCATCGACTACTTCCTTCGCCGCTATCGAGAAGACATCGTCAAGCGCAGGCAGATCGAAGGCGATATCGAAGCCCAGCTCGCGGCCTTTGAGCGGTCGCTCCGCAGCAGCCAGACTCGAAGCGAGGATACCTGTGACAGTTACAATGTGGCAGTAGCAGGAGACTGAGCTTCTAATCTGCATGCCCATACGCCTTGGCTCGATTAACCGATATATTCTCTCGAATCTCAGTCATCGTCCCGTCCGCGCTATTCTGAGCATCCTGGCCATCGCCGTGGAGGTGACAATGATCCTAACGCTCGTCGGCGTCAGCTACGGCACGCTCGATGCCACGGCGCGGCGCGCGCGGGGAGCCGGAGCAGACATCCTGATTCGGCCTCCAGGCTCTTCGATCATCGGACTCAGTTCGGCTCCGATGACCGACCTGCTAGTTCCGATGCTGATGAAACAGCCGCATGTCGTGCTGGCGACGGGCACGGTCGTCCAGCCCCTGGCCGGATTGGATACGATCAACGGACTCGACCTCGAGCAGTTCGGAAAAATGGGCGGCGGCTTCCACTTCCTTCACGGCGGCCCATTCCAGAAAGACGACGACATTCTCGTCGATGAATACTACGCCCGGGAAAAGCATCTCCACGTCGGCGACACCGTCCATCTCGTCGATCACGACTGGCACCTGGCCGGCATATTCGAATCGGGAAAGCTTACGCGCATTGCGGTGCAATTGCCTGTTCTTCAGCAGCTGACCGGAAATCCGCATCACCTCAGCCAGATCTACCTCAAGGTTGACGACCCGGTGCGGGCGCAGGAGGTTGTGAACGAACTCCACAAGAAGATGCCGGCCTACCCCATCTACACGATGGAAGAATTCACTTCGCTGCTTTCCATCAGCAGCGTGGGCCTGCTGCGGAATTTCATTGGCGTCGTCATCGGGGTAGCCGTCATCGTTGGCTTCATCGTTGTCTACATGGCGATGTACACGGCGGTGCTTGAGCGGACCCGTGAGATCGGCATTCTCAAAGCGATGGGAGCCTCGCGCGCCGTCGTTCTCGTCCTGCTGCTCAAAGAAACTCTGATGCTGGCGATTTCGGGCACGATCGCAGGCATCGCTTTAACCTATGGAACGCAATGGTGTATGCGCCATCTGGTGCCTTCCAGCCTGACGCAGGAAACGGTGTACGCGTGGTGGCCGATCGCCGGAGCTATCGCGATCGTAGGCGCTCTGTTGGGCGCCATCGTCCCGGCGATGAAGGCCGTAAGGCAGGACGTCACGCAGGCCCTTGCGTACGATTAAGCACGGCATCGCGGTTGACGCGCCCACTCAGGTCGATAGCTTCCTGGGCAGTATTACTCTGCGTTGTAAGCAGGCGCACTTCTACCAAATAAAGGGAAAAGCAAAAATACTGCACATGCTGACGAAGAGCCCTCGAGTGATGGGCTCGCAGAAAAAAGACCCGCTCATTGTAGATCGGCTCGATCGCACGATCATGGGTGAAATCTCTGATTGGCATTGACTTAATCAGGATCGGTTGCTATTGTCTGACTGAAATATTCCAAAGAAAGTGGGTTGCCGATGCCCGATTTCCAGACTCTGCACGACCGAGCAATGACTGACATAAACTTTCGTCGTAGCCTTGTTTCTGACCCAGCCGGAGCACTCGCGTCGGCCGGTATTGAGCCAACAGCCGAGGTTTTATCCGCGCTGAAGGAGGCGATGGACGCTTTCGTCGCACTGGGAGCAAAGCTCTCGCCGGGCCTGGACGTCCCCGAGAACATTTCCTGACCGGGACAGGGCAGTTGGATTTCCATGACGCCGCGGTCAGCGCGGTCGAGACAGCTTTCGCCGAGATTTCTCAAACCCCCTCCCCGCTGGCCGCCGGAACTCTGGCTTGGTTGGGTAAGCGGTGCGATCTTCTCAATCCTGCTGCTTACTTTACGCAGGTCCACTCCCTCCCGTTGCTGGCCTTCCCCTGGTGGCTGGAGGAAAGCATCCACGCGCCAGTCGAAGTCGATTTCCAGCTGGACCTGATGTACTCCACGGTGAATCTTTACTACTTCACCAGGATGCTGGACGACGTGATGGACGGACACGAAATCCAACGGGCAGTGCTGCCGGCCCTGCACCCTTTCCATGTCCGTTTCATGCACCCCTATCATCGCCTCTTCGGCCCGCAAAGCCCTTTTTGGCAGGAATTTCACCGGCTCTTGGCGATCACCGTCGAGACGACCGCAACCGAGGCTACGTTGAAGGAATTCACCCCCGGCGATTTTCTCAACTCGACCGCTCTCAAGGCCACAGCGGCGGCCATCCCGATAGCAGCGGTATGTGTCCGTTTTGCTCGACTCGATCTGCTTCCTTCCTGGGAGAACATGTTCAGTCTGTTCGCGAAGTGGCACCTGATGCGCGACGATCTGCTGGATTGGGGCGTAGACGCGAAGGCCGGGAACCCGACGTGGCTGCTTTCGGAGGCGCAACGCCGCCGCAGCAATGGCGAATCGTTGGCCGAGTGGATGCGCAGAGAGGGGTTTGCGTGGGTGAAGCAGATCCAGAAGACCTGGCTGGATGAGACGATCGCGGCAGCCGCGGAACTGAACAGTCCGGGCCTTCTGAACTATCTCCTGGAACGGGAAAAACTCTTTACTCTGGAGATCGACTCTATGATCGCGATGGCCGAAGCCTGCCAAGCTCTTCGCAAGGTGGACGCTCTTTTAGGGCGATCTTGAGTTCGAACGCGTCTGCCGGTAGGAATTACTTGAGCTCAGAGGCGACCCTCTTCCCTCTCTCGGTAGGAGTCTTTTCAAATTGCAGTGTGGGGGACTCTCGCGACCCCGAAATCGCAAGTCTCGTCGATCGAGCGGAATGTGCGCTGATTTCAGCAGCGGGAAGCGCCTGGGAATCGATCGCACCGGCCGCTCAAAGGGATCTGCGCCGGGCGTCTTCTGAATATCTGGGGCGGATTCTTCTACTTCGACCGGACGCAGACTCCCTGCAAAGTGGCATTGCCGCATGGGTCGATGCTCAGGCAGAGATGCTTGCGCGGTTGCGTCTCGACACTGAGACGGTTAGCCAATGGTCTTCGCATCGTGCTTTTGCGCGGCTTACAAGCATCGAAACAGGACTCTCCGACCCGCATGACGGAATCAAATCACCGGCGATCCTCACTTTCGACTCCGGTCTGCGCGTAGTTTATAAGCCGCGCCGGATGGAGATTGAACAGTGGTATTCGGAGTTGCTGGGCTGGCTCAATGACTCTGGCGCTCCGCTCTTCTTTCGCAATACGGCTGTGCTTGCCTGCAACGGCTATGGCTGGATGGAGTTTGTTCCCCACGCGCCTTGCGCGTCCCAAGAAGAGCTTGGCGAATATTACCGGAGGGCAGGCGCGTTGCTCTGCGTTCTGCATTTGTTGCGGGCAACCGACTGCCACTTCCAGAACCTGATCGCTTACGGACGGGACCCTGTGCTGGTGGATGCGGAGACGATCTTTCAGCCTGAGCTGACCGAGTCGGGACCGAGGCTGATAACGCGGACGGGCCTCATTCCAAGCTTCCGTTTCGGCCCCGAGGGGCAGACCTATGATGTGAGCGGCCTCGGTTTTGTGGATCCGAAGACAACCCATTTCCAGGTACCGGTGTGGAGGGCCGAGGGCGTGAGTCTCGGTCCCGGAACGCTAACACCCAGCGGTAATGTCCCTTTCGCTTCCGATGAGGGGAGCCGACCGCAGGATTATGTCGAGGAGACGGTGGACGGTTTTCGCCAGACCTACCGCTTTCTCGCGGTGCGCCGCCAGGACCTGTCCACGAGGATAGAAAAGGCTTCGGCTTTCCAGATCCGCTTTCTGGTTCGCGAAACGGTGGACTATTATGCGGCCTACAAGGCCAGCGCCCCGGGCGGATTCGCTCCCACGCCCGAGTTCTCCATCGCGCTGCCCGATCTTTCCGGCGCCCGCGGCGTCTTCGCGCCTCTCCGGCCGGCGGAGTTGGCTGCGCTTCGGCGATTCGACGTGCCACGTTTTACGATGACCGCGGGGGGGCGAAGTATTGAGGGCGTCGAGGACTGTTTTCAGCGCAGCGGAACCGAGCTGTCCCTGCTTTGCATGGAAAGGTTGTGCGAGGAGGACCTGGAGACGCAAGTCCAGCACATCCGCCTGTCCTGGGGGCTCTCGAGGCTGGCCGAATCGCTCGCCTGAGCGAAAGACCCGGCAGATATAATCGGCCATAATGATTGGTCAGCGTGTCGGCCACTACGACATAGAAGAGGTCCTTGGCGAAGGCGGCATGGGGGTTGTCTACCGTGCCCGCGACGTGAACCTCGATCGCCTGGTAGCGATCAAGTTTCTGCAGCCGTACCTCTACACGGATGAGGCGGAGAAGACTCGCTTCGTCCAGGAGGCGCGGGCGGCGTCCTCGCTCGACCACCCGAATATCTGTACGATCTACGAAATCGATACCACCCCGAACGGACAGACGTACATCGCCATGGCTTATTACATGGGCGAGACACTGCGCCGCAAATTGCTGCGCGGACCGTTGCCGGTCGATGAAGCGTTAACCTATGCGATCGACGTTGCGCAGGGACTGGCGAAGGCGCATAATCACCGGCTCATCCACTGCGATATCAAGCCGGACAATATCGCCATCACCATGGACGGACTGGCGAAGATCCTTGATTTCGGGCTGGCTAAACGGCTCCACGATACGGTGCAGTCCTCCGCGGAAGGAGTATCGGGCACGATCGAATATATGGCCCCGGAACAAATTCGTGGGCGGCCCGACCGGCGCACCGACCTGTGGTCGCTTGGAGTCGTGATCTACGAGATGATGACCGGGCGGCTCCCATTTCGCGGGGCGAAGCGGATGGAGACGCTGAACGCCATCTCTTCCGCGCCGTATACACCGGCGACTGAGTTGCCACCCGAGGTCGAGGCGTTAATCGCACGCTCGCTAGCCAAAGATCCCGCCCATCGATACCAGCGTGCCGAGGAAATGTTGGCGCACCTGCATTCTCTTCGCCATGGCGTCCAGGTGCTGACGCGATCTCCGGCTGTGGCGCAGCGGCGGCCTAACTCGATCGCGGTATTGCCCTTCAGCAACCTGAGCGCCGATAGCGAAGCGGAATACTTCAGCGATGGGCTGACCGACGAAATCATCCATCTACTCTCGCAGGTGCGGGGGACGCTGGTGGTTTCACATACCTCCTCGTTTCAGTTCAAGGGCACAAATGAGGGCGCGAGCGCAATTGGCGAGCGCCTGAACGTAAAGACGGTGCTCCAGGGCAGCGTCCGGCAGATGGGCAAGAAGCTGCGCATTACCGCGCAGCTGATCGACGCGGTGGAGGGATTCAACCTTTGGTCGCAGCGCTACGATCGCGAGCTGGAGGATGTTTTCGCGATCCAGGAAGATATCGCGCTTTCCATTGTCAGCATGCTCAAGGTCAATCTGAAGGGCGACGCGGCGCGGCCCAAGTCGCGATACGCGGGCAATGTGGAAGCGCACAGTCTTGTACTGCAGGGTCGCTATCACTGGGACCAGAGAACTGAAGCCGGTATCCGCAAAGCGGGCGAGTGTTTTCAGCGGGCGCTCGCGATCGACCCGCGTTGCGCGCCGGCTTATGCGGGGCTGGCCGATTTCTATATCAGCCTGGGATTCTGGGGCGTTATGCAGCCGGCGGACGCCTGGGCGAGCGGACTTGAATTCGGCCTGAAGGCTCTTCAGATCGACGCGCGTTTGCCGGAGGCTGAGATCGCGCTGGCGAAACACTCGCTTTTTGCCAACCTGGATTGGATCAGCGCCGAGCAAAGGCTCTTGCGGTCCATTGAGTTGGAGCCGGCACTCTCAATCGGGCATTATGCTTACGGGATACTCCTGGCTCAACTGGGACGATTCGACTCGGCTCTGCTGGAATTTCGCTGCGCCCGCGAGATCGATCCCCTGTCGCTTGTTGTCCAGAGCGGCGTGGCTTGGGCCTATTATTATGCCGGCAAATTCGATCAGGCCACTGACGAGTGCCAGAAGACACTCGCTATGGGGCCGAATCATTTCGAACCCTACGCCTGTCTGGGGCTCATTGCGATCGCCCAGGGGCGAATGGTCGACGCGCCCCCGCTGATGGAACGATCGCTTGCTCTGCGCTCAAGTCCGATTGGCCGGGGGCTGCTGGGGTACGCTTGCGGGTTGGTTGGACGGACCGATGAGGCGCGGGCGATCCTGGCCCAACTGAAAGCTGATGCCGCCAAGCGCTACGTTAACCCGGTGGCGGCAGCCTTCATTCATATCGGCCTGGGCGAAGAGGATGAAGCGGTGGACTGCCTCGAGGCGGCGATTGCTTCTCGGGAGGCTTTCGTCGCCTACCTCAAAGTGCTCCCACCATTCCGGGCTTTGCAGAGTTCGATTCGCTACCGCGCGCTATTGAATCAAATTGGCAACGCGAGCGTTTCGCAGTTTCTGACGACTTAGAAAGCATTTTCCCTCTTTTGCAATTCTGCCAAGCTACTGCCATAGACGTTGCTTGGGGTTCTTGCAAAGGCGATTCCTTAAGGCGTCAGGCCGTGGCGCCGATCTTCCTCCGCCGGAAAGGCTGGATCCGGCGATAAGTCAGTGTGCGCCATAGCCACTCCAGCGGACCGGAGTAGTGGTACCGGAGCCATATCCGCGAAAAGACGAGCAGGAATATCCAGACGCCAAAGACGATTGCCATTCCCTGGACGCGGTTGCAGCGCCCAAACATGCCGAGGCCGTGGCCGTAGAAGATCGTGGTGCAGATGAGTGTCTCCAGGATGTAGTTGGTAAAAGCCATTCGCCCCGTCAGCGCGAGCGCTGTCGCGACCGGTTTCAGGGACGTTAACTTGCAAATGATCTGGATGAGGCAAATCCAGGCCCAGATCACTGCAAGACTGCCCCAGTAGTTATATTGCGAGCCGACAAAGAAGGCATACTGCATCGTCCAATGATGGGCGAAATTGCGAGAAACTCCGTAGGCGATGACGCCGGCGCCGATGACGAAAGCAGCAATCCCGGTGCTCCTGTATTGAGCGACCGACAGGCCTCCGGTCAGCAGGCCAAATTTGTAGAGCGCCATCCCGATCAGCATCAGGCCCCCGGCGCGCCAGATGGTGAGAAACACCATTCCCTGGCCCTCGAGCAGCTCTGCGTCGGGAACGCGTACCGCCATTTGCTGCCGCCAGCTTCCGCGATACGCTGCGATCTCGGCGGCCAGCTCGCCCTGAGTCGGCCGCCAGAGCTGCTTCTCGACCTCGTGCACCTTGTCCGGCGGCCAGCTCTCGATGGCGCGCAGATAGCTGAAAAAGAGGACGGTACTCATGCCTAGCGTCAGAAAACCCACCACAAGCAGTCGCTTCGACGGCCATTTGCGAAGCGGCAAGACAAGCAGACCGCACACCCCATAGGAGAAGAGGATATCTCCTGACCAGATCAGGTAGGCGTGCAGCACACCGAAGACCATCAGCCACAGGCTGCGGCGGATGAAGACGCCGGCTGGACGGACGCCGCGAGACTCTACATTGGAGCACATCAGCACAATGCCGGCGCCATACAGTATCGAGAAGATGCCCATCATCTTCTGGTCGAAGAGTTCTCGACTGATGAACCATATCCAGAAGTCGGCGCCAGTAAGCGTGCCAGTGAGCAAGGGGTTCGAGTAAGCTGCAGTAACCTGCGAAAAATCCTGGATATTCATCGCCAGAATGCCAAGGATCGCGAGTCCGCGCAGCGCGTCGATCGAAAGAAGCCGCCGTGCTTCTGAGACTGGCGCGGCCACGACATTCTGCGTTGCCGGTGGTTGCAACGCGGCCCCTTCCATCTGCATGGCCAAAGCCTCCGGTACCGTTGTATCGCGAGTGCTGCTGCGTTGAGAAGCCAAAAGAAATGCCAGGGCTCCAGCCGGTATTACCGGTTAGATAGCCCGTGACCAGGCGCAGTATTTCCTCTAGGGACAGATTGATTGGATTTAATTACTGGTTGACACCGCTGGCGAGGAAGCCTCCGTCAACGACAAGGACCTGGCCGGTGACGAAAGAGGCTGAGTCAGAAGCGAGGTAAATGGCTGCGCCGACAACTTCTTGCGTATTTCCGAAACGGCCCATGGGAGTGCGCATCAGCAGTTCCTTACCGCGCGGCGTGTTGTCGAGCAGATCGGCGTTGAGGGCGGTGCGAAAGACCCCGGGGGCGATGGCGTTCACGAGCACGCCTCTGCTGGACCACTCGACCGCGATGGAGCGCGTGAGCGAGGCGACGGCGGCCTTGCTGGCGGCGTAGGCTGCGACTTCTCTCAGCGCCACAAAGGTGTTGAGGGAGGCGATGTTGATGATTCGTCCGTACTCGCGCTCGAGCATATGGCGGCCGAAGATCTGGCAGGCGCGTAGGGTTCCGGTGAGGTTGGTGTCGAGAATGCTCTGCCACTCGTCTTCGGGAAAATCGAGCGTGGGCGCGCGCTTGATCTTTCCGGCGCAGTTGACGAGTATGTCGGCTTTGCCCAGATGGGCAAGGGTCTGATCGAGAAGATTCTGGAGCGAGGCGCGGTCGGAGACGTCGGAGGTGATGCGTAAAGCGCGGCGGCCTTTCGCTTCAATCTCAGCGGCAGTGGTTTCTACTTGCTCCGGGCGGCGCGCAGTTGCGACGACATCGGCGCCGGCTTCGGCGAGGCCAAGCGAGATAGCGCGGCCAATGCCGGAGGTTCCTCCCACGACGACCGCGACTTTGCCTTCAAGATTCAGAGGCGACTGGCTCATGCGGATCTTCCTTTCTTGTCTTTCTCGCACATCCGAAAATCCGGACGTGGGGCATCGCTTATTTTTCTAAGCCGAGAAATACGGGCGCGATGTGGCGTGCGTAGAGGTTCTCGGTGACGTTCTTTGCGATCACGGATTCGTAGGCTTCGAGCAGATCAAGGTAGCGGCGGCCCATCTTCGCGGCTATCTTGAAGCCGACGTGAAGCAACTGCCGGAAGCTGGGATTGTATGCGGGCGAGCCCTGATTGTGGCGCAGAGCCGCGGTGAACTGCTCCGATGTCCAGCCGCTGACCTTTGTGGGCGATGGGAGCATCGCCGGGTCAATATCGATTACGGTGGCGTAGGGTGCGCAAAGTTCGGCGCTGTGGTCGAAGGCTTCAGCGTAGATTTTCTTCGCCAGCGCGAGGCCGTCACCTCCGGCTTCGGCGAGACCGATGATCTCTTCGAGCCACGTTGTTCCGGCGGTTTTGAGATGCACGCCGGTGGAGAAGGTCTTCATCGAAGCGTGGATCGCGGGGTAGATCGAGAACTTGTCGCTGCCGGAATGCACGCTGAGCTTCAGGTTTGAGGGTAGCCCGTAGCGCTCGACTGCGTAGCGGATGGCGGCCATATCGAGCGCCATCTCGCGGCCGAACTGCGCGACGTCTCCGACGTAGTCGACGCCCTTGTTGAAGCGGCCGCTGAATTTCGGAGCGATGGTTTGGATGGGGATGCCTTCATCGGCTATAGCGGCGAGGATGATGAGCAGCTCTGCGGGAGTCTGCGCAGAATCCGTTTCATCCATGGAGACTTCAGGGATGATTTTTCCCTTTCCTTTTGCGGCTTCGATCTTGCGGTAAATCCTGCCCGCCTCTTCAATGGCGAAGAGGAATTTAGCGGCGGTCGCGCGAAGCAGTTCAGGCGTGATTTCGATGCCGCGCCCCATACCTTCCAGTTCGACGCCTTCAAGCTCGATGACGCCGACGAGTTCGGAGTGCCTGCCCACGAAGGAGTCGATTGAAGATGGCTCCGCAGGCTTGCCGATGTAGTCGGCAACGTCGAGGGTGAAGAAGTCGCAGGGCGCGAGGAACCAGTCGACGGTGGTAAGGTTGGCGTGGTCGGCATCGCAGAAGTACGGCTTCGTCCAGCCGAGCGCTTTGACAGCGGCATCGGCGGCGGCGCGCGTGGATGATGGTTCGGAGCCGATGATGGTGTGCTCGCGGTTCGATTTATTCCAGACGGGGATAATTTCGATGCCCGCCTTCCCTGCGAGGATGCATGCTTCGAGTTGAGCTTTGGCCTGATGAGCGAAACGGTCGCCCACTCCGATTGAATATGTGCCGAGCGTGATCATGTAATTTCAAACCTTCCGCGATAGGCCCAGAGACCGAGGCCGGGATTGGCGATGAAGAAGACCTCTTCGCCGTTGACGGTGGTGTAGCCGTACTGCAATTTTTCAGGGTTGTAGCGGGCGAGCATGGCGTCCAGGTCGCCGTAATTGAAGCCAACGCCTTCGATTTCTTCGCGTGTGAGATGTCCGGGGCACCAGGTAATGTTGAAGCGGCCTTCTGACGAGGCGTGGATGAGGTGCGCAGCGGCGCTGAGATCGGCCGCAAGATCGGCGTTATGTTCGACGGCGGCCAGCGTGGCCGGAGTGCCGCGATATCCGTATTTGCGAATCAGACGGTCGATGGTGGGATCTTCACCGAATTCCTTGACGCCGGGCGCGAGAATGATGAGCTCTGCGGCGTCAGCCAGGGCCATGCGCGTTCGATAGACGGCTTTATTGCCCAGCCACGTGCTGTGAAACTCGTACGGATCGAGATAGACAACAGCCTTCTGAATCGGCTCTTCGAGCATCTCGAAATTGACCTTGAGACTGAGGTCGGAAGCAAAATGAAAACACTCGGGATCGTCGCCGATGTAGAGGCCGCGCACGGCGATGCTTCCGTCCGGCGCCAGGCCTACGACAGTGAGGGCGTAGACGATGGGAATATCTGCAAGAAACTGCTCGGCGGCATAGTTAAGGACCGCACGGACGGGATTTTGGGCGCGCCCCATGATGCGCTCCATGCCGTAGACAGCGCCAAGATAGTGGCTGCGATTGATGCCGTCCGGACCGCCGGCTCCTACAAGTATGTTCTTCGTGTAGTTGGCCATGCCGATCACTTCGTGCGGCACAACCTGGCCGATCGAGAGCACCAGATCGTGTCCGCCGCGCGAGATGAGGCGGTTGGTCTGCGCCGGCCATGAATAGTGGAGCTTGCCTTCGGAGACCTTCTCGATGAATTCGCAGGAAACCTCGCCGAGGGTTTCCACGTCGGTACGCCAGTTGTGCACGCGGAAGAGCTCCTGCGGAATCTCTCCGTACATGCGCGTGAGCTGATGGGGCGACATCGGCGCATGCGTACCGAGCGCGGGCAGCACGGCTTTGAGATGCTCGCCGTAGTACTCCCACGCAAAGCGAGTGAGATCGCCGGCACGGGAATGGATGCGCGTCTGATCGGGAGGAACAGCCAGGACGCTGTGCCGCGCGCCCAACTTGTCGAGCGCCTCATAGAGCAGCGACTTCAGCTCCTCGTCGGTGAGGTTGAAGTCCGGTCCTCCCTTGGCTGCATAGGTGCTCATGCGCTGAATTCGACCTTTCTGAGGCCCGGCGCGAGCAGGCGCATGATGAGCAGCGCCAGCAGATACACACTCGAGGCCAGTATGAAGAGAATCGCGTAACTATGCGTGCGCTGCAAAATGTGTCCGGTGAAGAAGGCGAGCAGCGCGCCTCCCGCTGAGCCGGCCATTCCTCCGATGCCAACGACGGCGCCGACGGCGCTGCGCGGAAACATGTCAGAGACCGTCGTGAAGAGATTGGCCGACCAGCCTTGATGAGCGCCTGCCGCGACACCGAGCAGGCCGATGGCTGCCCACTCCGACCCGATATGGGCCAGCGTGAAAACAGGAACCACTAGGCAGGCGCAAAAGAGCATTGCCGCGACACGTGCTCCCGAGGGAGATAAACCGAGTTTGCGGAACGGTGCGGGCAACCAGCCTCCGCCGATGCTGCCGACGGCGGACATGTTGTAGATGAGGATCAGCGGGAGCCCAAGGTGCGAAAGATTCAGGTGGAATCTGACGCTGAAATACGAGGGCAGCCAGAAGAGATAAAACCACCAGATGGGATCAGTGAGAAACTTCGCAAGCGAAAAAGCCCAGGTCTGCCGGTAGCTGAGCAACCGGAGCCAGGGAACATTTGGCCCCATCTGAACGGCGGCTTCTTTGTAGATATGGCACAGCTCGGCCCCGCTGAGCGTGGGATGATCGGCGGGCTTGCGGTAATTCCTGTACCACCACGCAATCCAGATGAGGCTGAAGATTCCGGTGGTAAGGAAAGCGGCGCGCCACCCGTAATGCAGCGTGATCCAGGGAACAATAAGCGGCGCGAGAACGGCTCCAACATTTGCGCCGGAGTTGAAGATGCCGGTGACCAGCGAGCGCTCGCTCTGCGGAAACCACTCGGCAACAGTCTTGATGGCTGCGGGAAAGTTGCCCGACTCGCCAAAGCCGAGGAAAAACCGCGCGATCCCGAATTCCAGAGCCGTGTTGGCCAAGGCATGGGCCATCGCCGAAATGCTCCATATGCCCATGATGAGCACGTAGCCAATCCGCGTACCGATCTTGTCAACGACCCGCCCCGCAACCAGGAGACCGACAGCATAAGCAATCTGAAAAGCGTCGACAATGTATCCGTACGCGATCTCAGTGAGGCCGATATTCTGCGCGAGCGTCGGCTTGAGCAGGGCGATCACCTGCCGGTCCATATAGTTGATCGAGGTTGCGAAGAAGAGCATGGCGCAGATGGTCCAGCGGACCCTGCCAATGTGTGTGTCGAGTCCCGATTCCTGCTCCACTGTATCTTCGATTTGAGTCATACGCCTGTCCGGATTCTCGTTTCCGCCTTCGACCAATCTCACCCCGTTTTCATAACTTGTACGCGCGTCGAACCAACTTATATGTCAGTTCGCGCGCAAGCTCAACGGCTTCATCCTCATCAATGCGATGCTCGGCCACGAGTTTGGCGAGGAAAGCGCAGTCGATGCGCCGGGCAACGTCGTGCCGCGCGGGTATGGAGAGGAATGCACGGGTGTCGTCGTTGAATCCCACCGTGTTGTAGAAGCCGGCCGCCTCGGTCACAGTTTCGCGGAAACGCAGCATGCCCTCCGGGCTATCGTGGAACCACCACGGGGGCCCGAGACGCAGGCAAGGATAATGTCCGGCAAGCGGCGCAAGCTCGCGGCTGTAGGTCGATTCGTCGAGGGTAAAGAGAATCAGCGTGAAATCTCGTTCGTTACCGTAGCGGTCGAGCAGCGGGCGCAGGGTATGAACATAGTCGGTGGCTGTCGGGATGTCGGCGCCTGTGTCGCGTCCGTAGCGCTCGTAGACTTTTTTGTTGTGATTGCGTGCGCTGCCAGGATGAATCTGCATGACCAGCCCATCGCGGACGCTCATACCGGCCATCTCGGTCAGCATCTGCGCGCGGAAGAGTTCCTGCTTGTCGGCATCGGCACGGCCCGAGAGCACAAGATCGAACAGCTGCGCGGCTTCCTCGAGGGACAGATTTGCCGTGCGTGCAGTTGGATGCCCGTGATCGGTCGCCGTGCAGCCAAGCTTCTTGAAGTGCTCGCGGGCCTTTTCGAGAGCGCGCAGATAGCCGGCGAAGGTGCCGGTATTTTCGCCGGTCATCTCTCCGAGTCTGGCGATGTTCTCGCGGAAGGCGGTGAACTCGGGATCGACCACTGGATCGGGCCGAAAAGTCGGGATGATGCGCGCCTTCCATCCTGAATCCCGGATGACCTGATGATCGCTCAGCGAGTCGAGCGGCGAATCGGTCGTCGCAAGCACTTCGAGGCGAAAACGTTCGTAGAGAGCGCGCGGCAGGAATTCCCGCGTGTGAAGCTTCGCGTCGATGGTGTCGTAGTAGTGGTCTGCGGTCTTTGCCGAGAGGCGCTCGGTGAGGCCGAAGAGCTCCTGAAAGGCATAGTCGAGCCACATCCGCGTGGGAGTTCCGCGAAAGAGATAGTAGTGCTCGGCAAAGATGCGCCAGACTTTACGCGGGTCTTTGAGCTGGGCCACACCGATCTCGAGCTCTTCGAGCGAGACGCCCTGGCTGTAGAGCATCCGGAAGACGTAGTGGTCGGGCTGGACAAAGAGCTTCGCTGGATCGGGGAACGGCTGATTGTGCGCAAACCACGCGGCCTGGGTGTGGCCGTGCGGACTGATGACAGGCAGATCACGAATTTCCGCGTACAAGCGCCTGGCCACAGCGCGTGTGTCCCGATCGGCCGGAAAAAGACGATCCTCGTGAAGCAAAGTCAATGGGCGAACTCACTTTCTGCCGGTTGGACCAGCGGGGCGTCGAAATGCTAAGCTGATTTTAGAGGTCAGACCACTAGGATATATTTCTCACCCAAAATCGAACCCATTCATCTCAGAATTTTGTGCGGGAAATATCGCCGCTAGTACTAATATCGCTATGCGAAACAATTTCCTGCATTTGGAGCCAAATTTCCTATGGCTATGCCAGAGAAAAAAGCACAGGCCTCCGACACTCAACTTGCTATGCAGGTGGTTAACCACATACGCGAGAGAATCGAAGACGGCACGCTGCAGCCGGGCGACAAACTTCCGCCGGAGCGCGAGTTCGCGCGCAAGCTGAAGATCAGCCGCGCCAGCTTGCGGACCGGCATTGGCTATTTGGCGGCCATGGGCGTGATGAAGGTGCGCCACGGCGTGGGAACGTTCGTTGTGGATGGGCCGCCGGAGATTGGCAAGTCTTCGCTGGGCCTGCTCGGCGCTTTGCACGGCTTCGAGTCCTGGCAGATGTTCGAGGCGCGCATGCTGCTCGAGGGCAATCTCGCCGCGCTTGCGGCCGAGCGCGGAAAAGAGGAGCACTTCACGGCGATGGCAGAGGAGGTCGCCGAGATGTATGCGACCATCGACGATCCTGGCGAATACCTCATTCACGACGTGCGCTTTCACCGGACCATCGCCCAGGCATCGGGCAATCCCATACTGGCCGCCCTGATGGAGACGATTAGCACCGCCCTGTACGACGACCGGCGCAAAACGGTGGAGCTTTCGCGGGGCCTGAAGGATTCCGCCGAGAAACACCGGGAGATTTTCCGCGCCATCCGCGCGAGAAATGCCGCCGAAGCACGAAAAGTCATGGAGAGCCATCTTCAACTCGCCAAGACCGCCCAGGAGCACGAACGGGCCGGGCGAGGGCGCAGGAACGCGCACCCCCGCACAAAAGAAAACGGCTCCTGAGCCAGTGCAATCCTTCTTCATCGCGGGTCCTTCATTGCTGGCCGGGGAATGCCGGGAATCTGCCTTCACAGGAAAAAGCACTGGGTTTCGCGGGCAGCGAGCCATCCACGGTAACGCCCGTTCCAGCGGGGGTAAAGTTCACACCTCCCGGACCGATCTTTACATTGGCGTATTGCATGTGAATGTCTTTAGGCTGGAGGCCGTCGATGACCACGCCGTCGAGAGCGATGTCGAGTGAATGCGCTGCGTCCCAGCCGGCCATGAGCACAGGTTGAGTGGTGACGCTGCGGACGTTGCGCAGCACGATGCCTTTGTCAACGGGAATGCGATCTCCCTTGTGACCGGGATCGGTGAAGGGATCGATGGTGGTTCCGTTGTAGAACGGGTCGATGGCGATGGGCAGCTCAACGTTCTTCATACAGATGTTTTCGTAGACAGCAGTATCGACGAGGCCGCCCCGGGTGACATCGGATTTGATGCGGATGCCGTTCGCGGTGTCCTGCAGCGAGAGGTCGGAGACATAAACACCGGTGACGGGCGGCGTTGCGCCGCTGCCGATGGATACGCCATGTCCGTCATAGAAATAGTTGTGGGTGACGCTGATGTGGCTTACTCCTCCTTTGATCGCAACGTTGTCGTCGCCGGTACGAATGAATGAGCGGGTGATGGTCACGTTGCTGGAGGTCCCCGGATCGATGCCGTCAGTGTTGCGCGCGGTCCTTGGCGTGTTGAGCGTGACTCCCCAGACGGTGAAGCCGTCGGTGTGGTTGACGGCGACATGAAAATTGGGAGAGTTGCGAAGCGTGATCTTGTAGAGGGTGAGGCCGTCGGCATGGTTCGCGATAATGACCCGCGGACAGCTCTGCTTAAGGCCAGTGGGCTCGGCTGCGCGGGCAATCTGCCACCAGGATTGATTGCTGCCCAACATGACATGGCCGCCGCGGCCGTCGATCGTTCCCTCACCCATGATGCCGGTGTCATGAGCATCTTCGATGCTGACAAGTGGATGGCAGCCCCCTCCACGCTCGTCAATGGTGCCGCAGCGTCCCGGACTCGTGTCGTAGTCGCGCGGGTTGACGGAGGCATAAACGGTAACACCGGCTTCCACAAGAAGGGTCACGCCAGCCTTTAGTTGAATGGGCTGGATCAGAAGCGTGTCGTTTGTCCCGTCGGACTGGAGCGCCACGGCAACCCGCCCTCCCTTGCCTACCGCGATCGATGAGCAGGCGTCGATGGCTTCCTGAACCCGTCTGGTGTCACATGCCGACGCGCTTTTCGCGCACGCCTGGTCGGCCACATCCAGATTTGCGCTGTTGTAACGCGCCGTTATTGTCCGGCATACCTCTGGAATCGCGGGCTCGGTCACCGAGCGCGTATCTTGTGCGGTAAGCAGTGCAAAATGCCCGGCAAAGAGGAATCCGGCAACGCCAAGGCTCGGAAGAGTTCTGTGGAAACAGGTCATGAGATTTAAGAAAAAGTCGGGGCGCTACGTTTTGACTCTGTCAGGTAACGCCCTCGGATAAAACAACAGGGAGGTGGTTAGAAGTTGATGTGTCCCGCGAATTGCCACTGACGAGGGTTGTTGGCCTGACCCGCGATCACGCCGAGACTGCTGGAGCCAGTCGTAGTACCAATCGATCCGTCCGCGGTACTTGAAGCGCTGCCAAACCAAACGTGGTTAACCGCATTGAAGACGCTCGCCTCGAAGATGAACTTCACGTTCTCTTTGATGTCGAACGTCCGGCGGAGGGAAGCGTCAATGTTATTGTTTCCGGGACCCCGCAACCCATAGGGAGCGGTGCGGGCGACGTTGCCTAACACCATCCCTGTACAGGAAGCCACGCCGGCCGTGCAGTTGGGATTGACGACATTGGATGTTCCCGCATTTCCCGGACCCATCACAAACGCGGCGGGGTTGATGTATTGGGTAGAAGCCAGGGAGGTTCTGGTTGCACCATGGCCCCATCCGCCGTTTTGTCGAGCTGAGCCGAAGCCCATGAAACCGGGAGCATAGGTTGGCATGCAGGTGCCCTGGCCGGGAGCAGCGCAAGAGCCCTCAGTAATGGCCAGCGGATCTCCCGCGTAGTAGCTGAAGATGCCGGAGAGACGCCATCCACCGGCCAAGGCCCGTACATAGGCATTGTCGCTACCGATTTTCCCCTGGCCAAACGGCAGATCGTAGGTGCTGGCAAAGATGAGGTTCTGCGGCTGATCTATGGCACTGCGCGACCGCTCGATGCGGTCGACGGGCCAGGCTTTCGAACTGTAGGCAAGGGCGCCCGCAGGGATCGCATAGCCGCTACGGAAGGTTCCGAGGTCGTCAATCGTCTTGCCGTAGGTGTAATTGAACAGGAAGGTGAGGCCTCGGCTAAGGCGCTGCACGATGGAAAGCTGCAGGGCGTTATAGTTTGCGTTGCCGACCGCTCCAACCTGGTCCGTAACGCCGCTGTACTGCGGAAACGCCAACAGCGCCTGGCTGACCTTATTGTTGAAGGTTGAATACGGCAATGCGCCGGTTGGCATGTTGGCGGCGGTAGCAGTTGCGCCCAGAGCGGTTTTTCCCAGCGCGAGATATTGCGGATCCAATTGGTTGCTGTAGTATCCCCGCGCGGCTCCAGTGGGCAGCAGGAAGTGCCCCTGATTGCCTACATAGCTGACAGTCGCGGTCATATCTCTGGTTAACTGTGTCTGGAAACCCGCGGACCATCCTCCAAAGCTCGGTGTCCGGCCGCCATAATAGCGATCGAGATAGGCGAGCGTAGAGGAAACTTTGTACGGCGCCACGGCCGCGCTGGAGTAATAGGTTGCATAGCTGGCGTTATAGACCGGCGGCGGAGCGACGGTGCTGCTGCCAAACGCCGTATTGGCAACGGCGCCATTGGTGCCGCTGGTGAAATACGCGCTATTGTTGAGGTAAAAGGCAGGAAGTGAATCGCCAGGGGAGACCGGATTTGGAGCCGCCGCAAAGCCCAGTTCCATGGTTGTGGAGGGAAGAGCAGTTGCGCCACCGGATGTGCCGCCGCCATGCGCATAATAGAGACCGTAGGAAGCGCGGATGACGGTCTTAGGGGTGACGTTATACGCAAGACCCAGCCTCGGGCCCCAGTTTTTGTAATACGTTTGCATGGGGGTCTCGCAGCCGCAACTGTCCGGCCCGGATCCGGCAAACTGCAGCGTTCCCGGAGAACCGGTGACGGGATTGGTCATCGTCGGATTCAGGAACGAAAAACGGTTCTCCGCTTCGCGCATGGGTGGCATCACATCCCAGCGCAATCCGGCGTTCACCGTCAGCTTATTGGTCACTTTAAAGTCGTCGTTTACATAAAGTGCGAACGGATGGTAGCGAGAGCCTGTTTCCTGGGCTATCGGCGCATACTCGGTGTAAGTTCCGGAATCGACCGCTCCCAGTATGTAGCTGGCGTATGGCAAGCCGGTGCCGCTTACGACCCCAGCTGAAGATCCGCTCACCTGCGCCGTTTCATTCACGCCGAAATTCAGCGTGGTGAGAGTGGTCCCTCCATCCGCATAGAGGTAGTTATAGCTAAGCCACTCGTACTGGCCACCGACGGTGAATGAGTGTTTGCCGTGGATCCACTGCACGTTATCCAGCATCGAGTAAGTGTCCGTATTGCCCACATATCCGGTCTGGGGTCCCCACTGGGCAGGGGCGTTTGTTCCGGTGAACTTTTCGACCGGAAAGCTGCCGGCAGCCTGTCCGGCGGGCAGCCCGGTAATGCCTGCTGCGGTTGCGGCAAATTCCGGGACTCCATACGTGGGATTGGTATCGGGCGAGTGATACTGCGCGGCCCCGTATTTGAACTGATTCACCAGGCTTGGCTTGATTACATAGGTGTCCTGGAAAATGAGAACCCGGGTGATGGGGGCATACGATTTTGCGTAGAGATAGGGTAACGGGCCCACGTTCGTCGTCTGGCTGCCTGCTGGACCGACGAGCCCCTGCCGACCTGCCGCAATGATGAAGGACAACGTATGCTTGTCGGAAAGGTTGGCATCGATGCGGCCGGTTGTAGACCAATTGTTCAGGCCGTAGTTATACGCGCCCAGGTAGTTATTGGTGAGATTGTCGTTAAGGTAAGGAACGCCCTGCCAGAACTTCTGAAGATATTGTGAAATGGGAGAGATCTCATTCTGCGGAATGACGTTCGCTTTGACCGGACCGGTGCCGCAGCCTGCGCTGGTATAGCTGGGGCCGCTGAACTGCGTACGCGAGTAACCTGAGCCGCTCCCTTTCGTCTGCGTGGTTGGATCGTAGATGTCGATGCCCGCCGCCGAGAAGTCGCCGCACATCTCTGCCGGAGTGGGTATGGTCTGGGCCTGCGGCTTAGTGAGTGCGGAGAACCGGAATCCCATGTAATTGCCAAAGAAGAAGAGCTTATTGCGCCAGATAGGACCGCCGAGCGATATGCCGTATTCGTTCATGTGTTCCGGCGGTTTATAGTAGGTGCCTGCCTTCGAAGCATCGGGATAGTTACTCGGGTACTGGGCCGGTATGAAGCCAGCCGAGTCCAGCGCGGTGTTGCGAAACACTTCATAGGCCGAGCCGTGGAAATTGTTGGTGCCGGACTTGATGGTAAAGTTTTCCACGCCCAGCCCCTGATATTCAGCCGAGTAGCCCGTTGTCTTGACCTGGAACTGATTGACCGTTTCAACCGAGAAGGCGGACCAGATGTAGCGCGGATCGCCGCTGACTGAAGCGGAATCGAAGGGGATACCTTCGATATACATCTCCGTCGAGCTCGCATTGCCGTTGATTACCATGGGCTCGTCGGATTCGTTGTTCTTGATTTCGTTGTTAGTAACGCCAGGCATGAGTAAGGCGGAGTCGGTCGCGCGTCGTTGATCGGTACTGATTCCATTTGCGCCGCCCATCTCAAGCGGGAGCGATTGATAGACCTCATTCTCCATCGTGCCGCCCAGCGTTGCATTGCTGGTTTCAAGCTGCGGCGGGGCTGAAGTGACGGTCACGGTCTGGCTCGCCGATCCAATCTTCAGCGCCAAGTCGAGTGCCAGCACCTGCATCCCATCCACGTGAATGTTCTCGCGTACCAGCGTTTCGAAGCCTTGCGCCGTAACTGTGACGACATAGTTTCCGACATCGAGCGGAGAGAGGTTGTAAAGACCGCTGCCCGTGGTCGTGCGAACCGTTTCCGCTTTCGTTGCCACATTCCGCGCAATCACTTTCGCGCCGGGGATCACGGCCCCCGAGGAATCAACGACCGTTCCTTCGATCGTGCCCGTTCCTCCAAGCTGCCCCCACATCGAAACAGGGAAAAGCAAGGCCAAAGAAAGTCCCAGCATAAGTCGCAGTGACGCCAGGACCCGCAGTTTTCTGTTTTCGCCTCGGAGGTGTGCCGTTGGCCATCCTCCGCAAAACTTAGATGGCATAATCAGCCTCCAAAATGAATAATTCCCTCGTGGTTTCCCTTTACGCCGCAATGTCCGGCACGCGGCTCGTGTCTGGACTGACCATTGAACGAGATCATTAGTCCTGGGACTCGACGACAACCGGCAATTCGATTCATGAGGTATGACCACTTAAAAAACTGGCTTAGTGTCCCGAAAGAAAGATAGACCTGTCAAGTGGTAAAACAGCTTTTCCAGGCAGATTTGCACTTCTACCTGAGAACGATACCGATACGACCCAACATCTTGTCTTTTATTTTTAATGGTTTAATCAAGTTACTTGCGGTTCTGACTTTTTTTGGCCGGGCGAAAACCGCAGGAACGCGCCAGAATAGATCGGGTGGGAATTTAACCTGCTCGCCGAGAGCCAGGCGGCTTGACACTCCATTGCGGTTGAGCGGTAGACTGGCTCTCGCACTTGGTGGTTAGACCACTTCCCGAGGAGATCCGCCGCCGTGTCGACCCTCTCGCCGATCAAGCTGATCTCCCCGTTCACGTTCGCGTTTTTCATAATCTGCGTAGGGCACCTCGGTGCTCAGGACACACGAAAGGTGACGGAGCCCCATTTCCCGAAGCCCTGCGTAACGCTCGATGCTCAGCTCTCCGCACCTGGTGGCATTCTTTCCGACCATGACGAGCATAGGCCGGACACGGAGAGAATCCAGAGCGCGATCGATCACTGTAAAAAGCGCCAGGCGGTTAAGCTGCGTGCTGTCGGCGGTCACAACATCTTCCTGGCTGCGCCGCTCTATCTAAAAAGCGGGGTAACTCTGCTAATCGATGCGAACGCAGCGCTGTTCGCATCGCGCAACCCGCGTGATTACGACATCACGCCCGGGAGCTGCGGAATTGTCGACGAACACGGGCACGGCTGCAAGCCGTTCATCCTTGCCGACCACGGGCCCAACGCCGCGATCATGGGAGACGGCGTAATCGACGGGCGCGGCGGGACCAAACTGCTCGGGCAGGATGTCTCATGGTGGGATCTGGCGCACACAGCGAAAATCACAGACAAGAGCCAGAACTGCACGCGCATCCTGATTGTGCGCGAGTCCGACAACTTCACTCTGTACGGGATTACGCTGCGCAATTCTCCTAACTTCCATGTCTCGGTAGAGAAATCGAACGGCTTCACGGCGTGGGACGTGAAAATCGATACGCCGCGCACGGCACGCAACACCGATGGCATCGATCCGTCGTCGTCAACGAATGTGTCGATCCTTTATTCGTACATCCGAGCGGGAGACGATAACGTCGCCATCAAGGCCGGGAAGTCGGGACCGTCGTCGCACATCACGATCGCGCACGACCATTTCTATTCCGGGCACGGCATGTCGATCGGCAGCGAGACCGTGGGCGGAGTGAGCGCCGTGCGCGTATCTGATCTGACGATAGATGGAACGGACAATGGAATCCGCATCAAGAGCGACCCCAGCCGGGGCGGCCTGGTAGAAGACGTTCAATACGACAACGTGTGCATGCGCAACGTGCGAAATCCGATTGTGCTGACTCCGCTGTACACGACATTTTCGGGTGACCTGCTGCCTGTATATCGGGACATCGTTCTGAAGGATGTGCACAGCCTCACGGCGGGCCCGCTGACGCTTGCAGGGCTCGACGACAAGCACAAGCTCGAGGCCACATTCGACAACGTGTTTGTAGATGGCGTGAATCCTGCAGACATTCGCGCGTCTCATGCAGCAATCACGACAGGCCCGATGCGCGGAAACCTCGCGCCATCAGGCGAAGACGTGACAGTGACGCAGGCTCCAGGCAGCAGGCCGGGATCGGCAATCGCATGCGAGGGGCGCTTCGTCGACTTTCCGGAGAACACGACCGCACCGGTATCCGCGAGCGTGGCTCCCGCTCCCGATAACACGCTGTATGTGGCTGCAGACGGCACCGGGGATTTCTATTCCGTGCAGCGCGCCGTGGATGCAGCGCCCGAAAATGGCGCAACGATACTGATTAGCCCTGGCGTCTATCGTGAAGTCGTGTCGATCACAAAGCCGAACATCCATATGCGCAGCAACGATCCGGACGCTTCAAAGACCGTCATCATCTTCGACAAGAGCGCCGGTACTTCAGGAGGCACGCTGCACTCCGCGACAGTGGAAGTACGCGGCGATAAATTCTTCGCCGAAAACCTGACCTTCGCAAACGACTGGAACGCGACGCACCCGCAACTGCCTGCGGGCTCGCAGGCTCTCGCTGTTCTTGTTACCGGGGACAAGGCCGTCTTCAAAAATATGCGTCTGCTCGGGAATCAGGACACAGTCTACGTGGGCAGCCGCAACTGCGGGCCCGATGGACAGCCGTGCATCCCCGCGCGCCAATATTTCAGCCATTGCTATATCGCAGGCAACGTGGACTTCATCTTCGGCGACAGCAAAGCGGTCTTCGATCACTGCGAGATTCACAACACCTCGCACTCGGAGGGCTTCGTGACAGCGCAGTCGAAGCACTATCCGGATGAGGACAGCGGCTTCGTCTTTAACCATTGCAGGCTCACGGCGGACCCGGGCGTAACAGGTGTGTGGCTCGGGCGTCCGTGGCGTCCATATGCGAAAGTGATATTTCTGAACACCGAGATGGGGGCTCACATCGTCCCAGCGGGCTGGCGCGAATGGCATCCCGGCGAGACGCATTCGATTGAGACGGTATACTACGCCGAATACAATTCCATCGGGCCGGGCGCGCATCCGGGCGAGCGCGATCCGCACACCAAGCTGCTGACTGCGGCGGAAGCGGCGCAATACGATACAAAAACGTTCCTGAACGGATGGGATCCGGAAGAGAACGACGCACGCTAGACTACGCCAATCAGTTCGATGGCGTGAGATTGAGATAAGACTTGAGGTCTGGAATCGCGACTACCAGCTCCATGGCGACCATGTGCGCGAAGTATGCGCTGCCCTTCGCGCCGAGGTGGGTATAGTCGAATGCGGGAGCGGCGGACCCTTGCTTCTCGACCGTGTTGTTCTGCGCGGTAAGGCCGTCGCCTGACGACGAGGGCGCGGCTGAAGCTGGCGCCTTGGGAGCTGGAACCGAGGTGCCGGTGGATTCTCCCGCGACGACAACCGGCGGCGGCGGCGCCATCGCAAGCGAGTCAGCCTCTGCCTGACCCATCGACTGCACAGCCGCAGCGCTGTCACTGTTAAGAGTAAGCAGCGGGACGTGCTCCTCAGCGGCAACTTTACTCGTTGCAGCAGCCCAAGGAACGAGATCGTTTACCAGCGTGCCGTTCCTGAACTGGCGGCGCGTAAGCGGAGTAATCAGCACAGGCGTTGCTCCCGTCGAGCGAATATCTTCGACGTAGCGCTGCATGTTGGCCGGAAATTCTGTTGCGAGATCGGTGGAGCGGCCGGGCTTTCCCGGCTGATCGTTGTGCCCGAACTGAACGAGCACATACGTCGCCTCGAAATCTGCGTTGTGCTGGAGCGCCTCCATCACCTGCGCCCACGAGCCCTCGGCTCGATAGCTGCCCGAGCTGCGACCACCCTTCGCCATATTCACGCAATCGACTTGAGGCGTGGCAACAGCGCAGAAACCAGGACCCCAACCGGACTTAACGGCCATGGTCGAGTCGCCCACAAGGATGATCCGTATTGGCTTTAGCGACTGCGCAACGGCAGGGCTGGTGCCAATGATTTTCGCGTTTTCAAGCAGCGTGATCGGTAATCCAGTGGCCACACGCACATTGAAATCGTGCGCGGTGACGGTAGCATTGCCGATGGTCATACCAGTTTCTGCGCTGATCTCAACATTGGTGAGCGTGATGGAGGTAAGGGGGCTTTCCGGGAGTCCAACAATGACTCCGGCAGTCTTGGCGCCGGTCGCATGCAGGTTGGTAACGCTGATGTCGTGAAAGTGCGGTGTGAGTCGCGTCACGGGCTGAGAGGCATCGTGTTCGGGAATCTTCGGGTAATATTCGCTGACGAGAATCGGAGTCTGTACGTTTTCCATCGTAAGGTCGCGGAAATCGAGATCCCCGATATCATTTCCTCGATCACGGTTCGATTTGACGCGCACCCCATTGGCCGTGTCCTTGAAAGAAATCCGCGCCGCGCGCACGCGTTGCATGCCTCCGGAGATTTCACTGCCAATGGACATCCCGTGGCCATGGAGAAACGTACAATCGGTGATGGTGATGTCCGTGCTGGGGTCGTCGGGTCCGGGCGAGCCGGGCTGGCCAGATTTGATCGCGACGTTGTCGTCGCCGACGTCGATGAGCATGTGCGAGATAGTGACGTGATGCGACGAGAACGGATCGATGCCGTCGGTATTGGGCGAGTTGGCGGGAGCAAGAATCTTGCCGTTCCGTATCGTGACGTCGTCGGAGTAGTACGGCACCACCTGCCACGACGCCGAGTTCTGAATCGTGACGCCGTCGATCAGGACATGCCTGCAGTGATCGAGCACAAGCAGGCGCGGGCGCTTCGCGGCGACGATCTTGTGGTCGGCCTTGCCGGCCCGGACCATCTGCCACCACGGCTGACCGGCTCCATCGATTGTGCCGCCGCCGAAGATGGTAATGTCTTGAGCATCCGTTGCGTGGATGAGGGGTTCGACGGAGGCCTCACGCAGTTCCTCCTCCTCTGGATAGTCCTCCTTGTTCTGGCTGCCGAGCAGCGTCGCGGTGGGGTCGATCTCCAGCGTGATGTGGCTGTGCAGAGTGATCGGGCCAGTCAGAAACGTCCCGGATCGAAGCTGGACTGTGCCGCCTCCGCTGGCAGCGCAGGTATCGATCGCCCGTTGCAGGGCCTTTGTGTCTTTGGTTATTCCATCCGCTTTCGCTCCGTAGTGCATGGGATCGCAGATGGGGCTCGCCGGACTGGCAAAGATCGGGGCTTCCATCGTGAACATCGCTGCGATTACAAGGGATGAAAGCAATGCCAACCGGTGATTCCGACAACTCGACAATTTCAGAAGTGCTTGTCCAAACATGGATGCCTGCTGAACGAGGTCTGACCACTTCAGGCCACAGCAATCACGATAGCACTACGCCGCCGGTCTCGGTCCCGAGATCCCAGAAGAGATAGAGCACTGCAATCTCTTCCGGCTGCATGAGGTCGTTGTCGAACTCCCGATCTTAGACGAATTTGATAAAAGCAAATGCAGATGCGAATCGAGAGAGCGAACAGCCGAAGCGGACTTCGTTCCGGACGTACTCAATCCGTCCCCTCGGGAATACAACTCGCCGCGACTGTCATTCTGATGCTTGTCTGTTCGGCGGCTGGCGCGCAATCTGTCAATGCACAGGTTGGTGCGGGCGGTGGCGGAACAGCGCGAACAGCGCGAACAGCGCGAACAGATCAATACTTCTCTGTCTTGCCGCAATTCTCAACAAGCATTTTCATGCGCAGTGGAACGGAACTGACGCCTCGGCAGCTACAGGTCAGGGACGCAGCATGGCGCGCGGAAATACGAAAGCAGTTGTACATCCCTGCTCAACTGCCGGAATTGCGTACCAGGAGATGGTCCAAATTCTCACCCATGCCCGGAGTGCTGGCGGATAGGGTGACCTATGCAACAGCGGATGGAATGCGTGTCCCAGCAATCATCTACCGACCTGACCCTGCGGTCCGACCATACGGGGGAAAGCTGCCCGGCATTGTCGTGGTAAACGGACATGGTGGCGATAAATTCAGCTGGTATGCCTTCTACAGTGGAATGCTCTTCGCTCGTGCGGGCGCTGTGGTTGTCACTTATGATCCGATCGGAGAAGGCGAGCGCAATGCGCGAAAACTAAGCCGCGAGAATCCGGCTCCTCACGACACGATGGTGGACCTGCCACACTGGGGTCAGCGGTTGGCAGGATTAATGCAGACAGACCTGATGCAGGCCGTCAGTTACCTGCGCGCACAGCCGGAGGTGGACCACGCGCGAATCGCCATCGTTGGCTACTCGATGGGCGCTTTTATCAGTGGCATTGCGGGGTCCTTCGATACCAGGATCCACGCCGTTCTGCTCAGCGGGGGCGGCACTTATGACGGCCCTCATCAATATTTCGATGAGGGCAAATTGCCGTGTCAGTCGCTGCCCTACAGGGCCCTTGCCGTGCTCGGCGACAGGCCTGCGATTCTGTATGCGCTGAACGCAGACCGAGGCCCGATGCTTGTCATGAACGGAGATGCAGATACCGTGATGCGGATGAGCGAGCATCCTCCAGCCTGGTTTGCTGATGTCCGGTCGCGAGCCATCAGGCTGCACGGCAGCGACCAAAATATGTTTACAACCATTCTTTATCCGGACATTAGCCACCGTACGAGCTGGGTTGATCTGGACGGAGTTCTTTGGCTGAATCACCAGGTTCATTTTGCCTTCTGGAGGGACGAAGACATCCGTGCTGCGGATACCACTCACATCTCGCGCTGGATACAAGAGAACAATGTCGACGTCTCACCAAATTACATTCGTGAGGATCGCGAAGGCGGTCTCGATGCGGTGGGATCCGGTTTTCCCGCGATCCCGCGAGATCAGCTGATGGTCCTGCCCGAAGAGGAATGGAAAAAAGAAGAAGCTGTCCTGACTTACCGGAGTTGGGCGGACAAGATCATGCGCGCTGAAAGCCGCTCCCGAGGGCAGTAACGAACTCCGGGAAAGCATCATAGCCATTGCAAAACTCGTTGACTCGAATTCGAGCCCGGCCTGGTAGACCGGATTCTGCGCGATGTCGGAAGCGAACGGGGAACCTGCCGCTGCTGGAGTTTGCCCCTAGCGGACTCTGGTCGAAACGCGAGGGCCGTTAAAACTCTCGACCAGCCGTCAGCAAAGGCCTGGTCCCCACTGTTGTTTCCAAGGTTTCGAAAGGAATAACGGCGATGTGTTTTTGCTCAGGAAGACGTACGCGCGGATTGGCCGGGTGCCTTAAGTACCCACTCGACGGATCCGGGGTGGCTGAAATGATTGCCAACCGTACGAGAAGGCGAGGGACTTTTTCATAAGGTCTTAAGAAAAGCGATCAAATCTTCGCGCTCTGATGGCGATAATTGAAGCCCGAAGGGATGTCCAGGAATCGAACGGGTCTTTCCATCGTATCCTTTGAAACCCGTCGGAACATATCCCGAATCGAGACGGGCGGGGTCAAACCAATCTTCGAGAGTGGCGGCCGAACCATTATGGCCGAAGGGGCCACGATACCACACACCCTTCAGAGACGGCACCTTGTAATACCCCGTCCCTTTATGCGTATCGAGTGTGTATCGCGGGTCAAGGCCGATCTGGGCGGAGACAATGTCAGCCCTGCCAGCTGGAAATTCAAATCCTTCCACAGGCACGAGCTTGTTATTGGTGTAGAGCGGCGGTGTGTGGCAACGGGCGCACTCCAGCTTTTCGAACAGAAGTCTCCCGCGGGCAGCAGAAGCATCGAAATGATTCGGATTAGGAGGCGGGCGGAGTGAGTAAAGATAGAGGGCCAGCGCATAAAGCTGATTGTCGCTGTAGCGAGCGCCCGGAGGAGCCGAATTCACATTGGTCACTGACCCATAGCGGTCGGCCGAAAACACATCCTGGGCCAGCGAAACATATCGCATCAGATCGCCGATATTTCGATGGCGAACCAGCCCGGTGTGATCGAGGAAGCGCCGCTCGCGAATGCCAATCAGATCCGGAATCTGCGGAGGCAACAAAATGCTGGTATTTGCGCGCGCCGTCACTCCGGGCGGAATGGCTTCGCCTGCGCCAATCAATTGATCGAGGCTCATCGAGCCTGCGAGTCGATTAAGGTCATCGGGCAGCCAGGGCAGCTCGAACTCTCGTGCGAATCTGTGGACCTGTTCGAGCATCTTTTCGCTGCCGATCACCTTGGCCAAGGCTTGCAGAAGCAAGGCGCCCTCGTAATCATTGGGATTGTTTCCCTGCCCGCCCGGCACGACCGTCCCATCCTTGAGGACGCGCGTGTGGCAGGTGGCACAGCCCATTGAGCCAAGTTCGACCACGCCTTTGCGGCGCACCACCCATCGGGCGAACGGAATCGTCCCATCTTTCGCGACTGGCATCCCGGTCTTTTTGAAGAAGGTCGGGTCCTGCAAATCCTGTGCGGTAAAGAAAAGCGGGTGAAAAGAAGTTGGAGCGTTAAATACAATCTCTCCAGCCGAAACCCACTGCTGTTGTGTGCTGAGGACGGATGGATCGAATGCCACCTCCGGCTCGACCGTCTTGAGCCGCTCCATATATCCTGCCGGCTCGCGCCCGGGCGCATAAACGGGATAAGACTTGTATATGACTCGCTCGGGGATGCGGTAGTAGGCGGTCTCATCGATGTGGATAGGTGAAAATTCCCGGTTCGCCAGAGGGAGTTCCAGCGTGTCGAGAGCGGCCTTCTCCCACGTTCGTGGAATGTCTACCGCGAATGCCACGGCCGCCAGGGCGAGCGCAACGGCTTCGACCAGCGCGACTGAGGACGTTAGACGAGGGGAAATCATGAGTTAGGAGGTCTCCATGTTACCGGTGAGTGACCTGTCACGCGATGACGGTTCATAATATCCGACCTCGATCACTTCATAAGTTGCTCTACATGCGGATTTATAAGAGTCAGCCTTGCGTAATGTGTCGCGTAGCCCCAAAGCAGGCAAAGTCGCCTCGGCTTTCCCCAAAAAACAATTAACACAAAAAGCGCTTCACAAACCCAGAAAACCAGCCTATGCTTATTGCCGTTTATAACTTCCCTCGAAGTAGATGTCTCTCTGTCAACGTCACCATAATCAACTATGGTGGCGCCCATTAGAATCTCTGCATCAACAGTGCTTGCCGTGGATTTGACAGTGGGTTGCACATCCGATGGTCGACTTAACTGACGAGAAAGACGACTCCACTCATACAGTGAACACGGTTCTGCCATTGAAAGAGCCGTACCGCACCGGCAGCTATCTTAGCTACGACTATCCACCCGGAACAACAGATACGCATTTCCGAGAGGGTACTAACATTGATGCTCACTTTCGGGCGTCAGGCAGTCGGCAGCTGGACCTTCAGCTGCTCGAGAGCGTGCTGGAATATCTTGCCAAGAAGGTGCCCCACGGCAAGAAGGTGCCCCACGGCAAGAAGGTGCCCCACGGTAGGGTGCACCTTGTCGATTTACGCCAAGAGTCGCACGGGTTCTTGAACAAACATGCCGTATCGTGGTACGCCGACAAAGACTGGGTCAATGTGGGACAGTCGCTAGAGTGGATTCTTAATAACGAAGCGAATCAGATCAGCGGGCTCTCTGTCCGGCCTGGAGTCAAGACACAAATATTCCAGCTTGAGAAAAAGGGTCAGGATCAGGTGATACCCAAGGGGTACTCCGAGGTCACCGTCGACTCCGCTCAGGCGGAGAAAGCAATGAAGTCTGCTTTCTGTGAGTACCACCGCATCCCTGTAACAGACCACTGCGCGCCCAACCCTGAAGCTGCAAAACTATTCGTCACACTTTGCCGGCAGGTATATGAACAGCCAGAAGACCAGTCATGGATTCACTTCCATTGTCATGGTGGCGACGGGCGGACAACTACTTTCCTTGCGATGTACGACATGGTGTGCTGGGCCAAGGCGAACTCGGCGAACCCAGACAGTCTTCTCCCGTTCCTCTTTCCATCGATCAAGTATTTTGCCAATCGCCAACTCCAGCTTTTTGCCTACGACCTCGATCCCGCTGGCTGCGACGACACCAAAGATTGGAAATGCGCCCTCTCGGCTGAGCGCTGGGCTTGGCTCGCCACATGGCGTCAATGGATCATCGGCGGTGGGCTGACCAACAAGAACCCTCCGCCGTTGTCTTCGAATCCACCTTAAGATCCAGCTCAAAGCAGGAGATAATTTCCCCCGATATGTACAGCCAGAACACCGCGCACCAGCAGTGGCTCGAGCAGTTCCTTCAGGGATTCGGCGCAGTAGCTGGAAGCGTTCACGAGCAGCGAGGAAACGATCTATGTCTCACAGCGGCACTGAATCTTCCTCCGCCCGTTATAGCGGCTGTCGCATTCGTTCCCCACGGCAAGGGAATGGCCGGCCTTGCGCAGGTAAGAAAGGTGCCCGTTCAGACCTGCAATTTAAAGACAGATGAGAGCGGTACGGTCAAGCCCGGAGCAAAGGCCGTGAATGCGCGAGCAGGTATCGCGGTGCCTGTCTTGAGCCAAAGCGGCGATGTGCTGGCCGTAGTTGGCGCGGCATGGATGACTGAGGGCGAGATCGCCCCGGAGCGCGAGGAAGCAATCATGCAGGCCGCATCTTTACTGCCGCTTAGAACAGGAGAAATCACATGAGCGTTCTTTCCTTCCCCCGCATTTTTTTCAAAGGTTACGCAAGTTGGGATCCATGCACCTTTAATAACAACGATTTCGCCAAGTTCCCGACCTACAACGGCGCGCAGGCCGCGTTGAACTGGCCGTTTCTGGCCATACAGGATCCGCCGATCACGCCGGACAATTTCATGCAGACCTTTCGCCCGTATGCGATCAAACTGCAGGGCGATTCGATCGACAGCCCAAACGGCCCGCGTGTCCCCTGCGAATGGAACATGTTCGGAGCTCACGGGGTGGCGTTCGTTCAGTACCCGCCGTATACGACGACGGTGACAGGAGGCGCGACCGGATACGGGCAGCGCGTCACGACCGACCCGCTCATCGGAAGGACTTTGGGCATTCAGGGCGACGGCCAGTACAGCGCACCCAAACTGGTCGACACGAACCCTTCATCTTTCTGGTCGAGTCAGATCTACTACGGATTCCTGCAGGTAGGCAGTGGAAACTTCTCTGTAGGCGGTCCGCGCGTCGAGCGAATGCATTCCCGCTGGGTCAATCTTAGCCGGATCTACTCGGCGGACCGGCGACTCACTCAGCCCGCCGCCTCAGTGGCGTGCTGTTTCCAGGCCTGCATTCCCAATACGGGTATCGTTTGGAAGAACGGCGAGGGCGGAGGACAGGCGTCTCCGTTGCTCACAGCCCTGCAGGAAGCTTCAACGCGGGCCGGCGCACAGGGCGTAATGGTGCGATTTTCGGCGTACGTGAACATGTACTTCCGTAACGGCATTTTGAACGACATCCCACAGCAAGCCCGAAACTACACGGAGCTGGCGGCCCTTTTGGCGAAAGCGTGGGACACATGGAACCAGACCGGAAAGACGTCGGATTTCTTCTCCCAGCCATGCTACAGCCACGTGGTCGGGTCGATGGGGGTCTGGAACGATGGCGAATTGGCGAGCGTGCCGATGGGACGCTATCTCAGCGCGAATAATCCGGTTGCGCCGGCAGGAGGGACGCAAACGACCATGCTCGGGCCCGTGGCGGCACAGGTGGATTATCAGAACAACATCCTCTCGCTCGATCTCGGCAGCGCCATTCCTGAAATTGCCATAGCGGGCACGCCCGCATCGAGTCTCGAAAAGGTGGATCTCGGGACCCTTGGTGTGGGCGTACTGAACGGAAGCAGTTCCCTCCCCATCGGGAAACTGGACTATGCGCAGTACGGAAGGCAAGCCTATGAAGCGAGCGCGGGAATAGTGGATCTGCCCTTGCCGGCGTCGGTCACGCCGGAGCAAGTGCAGCAGGGCCTGCTGGCAATTCAGGCGTCGGGCGCCAGCGGTCCGGTAACCGCCCTGCTGGAACAGCAGTTTTGCGCACAAAGCGATAGCCGCGGCATCTATCTTGACCAAGGCAGCGAGCAGACGTTTCAGATCACGGTGCTTAAACAGGGCATGCCCGCGGCGGGCGCGAGCGTGCTGCTTGCCCAATACGATCAGAACCTGAATCTTGTGCCGTCCGCGCCGCCCACGTACATCAGCTTCACACGGGGCGAACAGCAGGTGGTCAATTCCGATCCTAGTGTTTCCCCAGTAGTGTCCACCGTAGTATCGGTTGTCACAGCTGATGAAAATGGTATTGCGACTGCGGGCATAGCGGCGCAATCGCCCGGTTTTCCGGTGGTGGCTTTTTTCCCTTTTTCCGGAGATACGCTGCCGGCTCCGCCGCCCAGTCTCTTCCCGCCTGGCAACATGTTCTACGTCACTGTTCGGGTTTTGCCATTTCACGACTGTCTGCCGCAGGAATTCATCGATTTCTGGAACAGCACGCACGACTCAGCGAAGGCGTGGGATTTCGTGTACCACAGGATCCTTTATCTCTACGACATGATCTTTAGCGTCATGCTGGAGTTTGTGAACCTTGGATCGCAGTCGGCGTTCGATGACAATGCCACGACCATAAGGAGCCTGATCGAAAAATCTCGCGCGGATGAGGGCACGAGCGCCATGCCCGTGACGCGCGACTTGTCCGAAGGAAAGCGCATCGTGCTCCAGCTCTATCTCTACCTTGTAGCCCAAAAGTTCAACGTTCCGGTTCTCAGCATTCAGGAAACGAGCGCCCAATGAGCCTGTTCGATTATCCACGCATCAACTTTGAAGGTACCCTCCAACTCAGCCCGGGTACCGCTAACAACGACGACTACGCCGCGAATTACATTCTGCCGCAATCGTGGGGAGCGTACGCCGGACAGCCTTTGGCCCTGATCGACTCGAAGACCGTCGAGGCGCGAACCTACGGGATGTCCGACACCGACTTCATCGCATGGGCGCAGCAGGTGCAGATATTCGACGTTGTCGGCGGGAAGCCTGGAGAAACCAAGCCGGCCATTCCCGCCGAATGGAATTATTACGGCGCGATGGACATGCCGAATGTGAACATTTCCGTCACCGGCGCCCAGGCTGCTGCCGGCGACAATGACTCCCTGGCTAATCTGAGGGGCGCGTCGCTGACATTTTCCGGGGTCATCACGGATGTCAATTCCGAGGGCTCGCCTCCCTCCACACAGTTCTTCCTGGATTCTGTAACGCTCTCGGGGAACGGCAAAACTTATCTGAGCGGCGCGCCCAGCAAAGGCGCCTGCCAGTGGCTGAATTTTTACCGCAACGTGAATCAGACAGCGGATGCCGGCGCCGGCGGTTACGTGTACCATGTCTTTCGCAAAGGTCCCGGCACGACAATCGACATACCTGGGTTCGACCGTCCGGACGTCGTGGGCGCCATCTGGCGTTATTACCTGTACCGCCCGATTGCGATTGCGGACAAAGCTCAGATCGTCGCGCTTTATAAACAGGGCAAAACGAATCCGGTGACGATTCAAATCGTAGGATCCTTTGCCCCGCTCTACGAGCATGAAACGATTTTTACGACGCCGGTGGGTCGCCTGCTGGTGGCCAATCAGGCCACGATTCAGACGCCTAAGGGATCCAAGAACAACAGCCCCCCTAATGGAATGATCTCCCTCGCTCCCGGAGTGGTTCATCAGGCAGGGAATTCGATTTCCGCGGACCTTGTCGGCACATTCCCAGAGAACTATCAAGGCAACCCGGATCTTTCGGATCCGAAATTTGATTTCGGGCCGGTGGTGCTTACAGTGACCGCGGACAGCCGTAGCGCGACTATCGGACCGATCGACTACACGAACGTGACGGCGGGCAACAAAACCGGCTGGATCTTCGATTTCGACATTTCCGGGAACGCTGCGGCGCAGACTATTCTGCAGAATCCGGACGCGGTGTTCAGCCTGCAGCACCAGACTCTCGGGAGTGTGCTGGGCGAAACGGACCATTATTTTGTCTCCAACCAGCAAGGCATCTATACGGAACAAGGAGGAAGCGGCTCGTACTTCCTGAACCAGGGTACCGAGGAACCCGCGACTGTCCGCGTTTATAGGGGCGGCCGTGAGCTTTCCCGGGATCAATGTCCGCCCATCACTGTCTGGCAGTTTCGGTCCGTGCCGCTCGAATCACCCGGGCACGCCGAGGCGATTTCTAACAACTTCAAGCCGGGTGATCCCATCATCGTTGATACTTCGCAGCCGGGGAACTTCCTCTTTACGTTTTCGATCGACTCATCCGAAATCCCGCCCGCCTGCTACCTCACGCTCATGTATCCGCCGTACATCACGAATTATCCGGCGATCAGCCTGCGCATTCTGCCCAACTACGTGGATTTCAGCCAATACTACGTCGATCCGCACGCAAAGGAGCCGGTCGGCAACGACCTGCTCACATTCGATGTCGTTTACCAGCACGTGCTGCGGACTTACTATCTGCTCTATCCGGCGATGAACCAGTGGTTTCCGCTCAACTCGGAAGCGGCAGTCACCAAAAAGGCGGCGGGCATTCTGGCGCGCACTGAGTTCTCCCTATGGATGACCAGCAGGTACATGCCCCGTACACGTGACATGTCATACAGCCGCCGGACCCTGCTTCGCGCGTGGTGCCGGAAGGTTCTCGCCGCAAAGTAAAGCATAGGGGAGACGCGAAGCTAGCTGCGGGAGGCTGTGAGCGTTGGATCTCCTTCACCGCAGAGTTGACGTAATCCGCGATGAAGACATCGCCCGCTTCATCCACCGCCACGCCTTCGGGGATAAGAGTCCCCGAAGGCAGTCGTATTGAATTCCAGTGACCTGGGCGCGCTATGAATGCATCGGTAGCATAGGCACAGGCTTCGTGGGATCCAGAATCTGGACCTCTTGCATCATGCCCCTATCCTCATGGTCGAGGATGTGGCAGTGGAGGACGAATGTCCCTGGAAAATCGACGAACCGGCTTCGAATCTTCACGTAGCCGGGTGTTAATTTTTCCCCAACAGTTTTTGACGCCGGAATTGCGATCGTATCGCGCCAATTATAAGGAGCTTGCAACGTGACCTGCGTAGAGGCGTTAGGATCAAAAATCTCCAGCACCTGAAACGGATTTACGTGGATATGGAACGGGTGTATCGAACTATCCCAGTAATTTTCCAGTACCCATTCCTCTGCGGTATTGAGGTTGACGTACTGAGTGGTATGGGGACTATGGTCGTAGGCCAGTCCGTCGATAGCGGGCCTCCCGACATTATCGGCGTTGAATTTCAGACACCGGGATTTCAGATTCTGGTTCATTGGGTCGTTGTCATCCCACTGCAGCCACTTCGGCATGGCCGGGTAGTTCGCCGCCGTCGGGAAAGTCATAGGGCTTACCGGGGCACCTGAGACTTCCAGATTCAAGAGGTGATGGACGTTAGTCAACAGAGGGCAACCAGCGGGGGGCTTTCCGTGGAGAGATCGAAACGCCAGCCGGGATATTCCGGGCGTTGCCGGCGCCTGAACCAGGAGGTCGATGCGGTTAGCGGGCGCCATGGCAAATTCCTGCGCGAGCCCAAAGTCGGGGTCGTTGTATCTCTCCGGCGCCAACTGAATGCCGTCGTAGGCGACCTGCCGGATTACCGGGGCGTAGCCGGCATTAGCCGGGAAGGGACCGCCCTTGAACGCTTTGGACGCATCCTCTCCTAAGAAGCGATAGGTGAGATACGAAGCTTGCTGCATCGTGGCATTGATGAATCGCCAGCGCTGGATCTCACCTGGTCTCATCTGAATGGTCGGTTGCAATTGGCCATTCACCAGGGGACACGGATCGCCGCCCGCGCAGGTGTTCAGGGGTATACCGGGCTGTATCGTAATGGCATCGCCCAGTTGTTGAATAACCAAAACCTTTTCAGTCTTGGCCAGACCGGGGATCAGGGACTCCAACTGATCGTCGAACTCACCTTCGATAATGAACGCGCCCGCCATTCCGTTTAATAGCTGCAAAGCGACCGAACCGTGTTTGTGCGCGTGATACCAGTGCGTTCCCGGCGCCTGCCCCATGATGAAAGGCTGCTTGGTATCCGGGTTGGTTGCCGGCGGGGGTAAGGGCAGTGTGAAAAGGGTACGGCGCGTATTTTTCGGCGGTTTCCCCGGCGGCACATCAACCATCACGTTGTCACCTTCTCCATCCGGCGTCACGTGCGTGCCGTGGTAATGAAGATTGGTTACATTATCCTGATGGAAGCAGGATGGCATACTATCGCTACCGGGATAGATCGGCCCATTTTGATCCGTCTCCAAATTGCATCCATTCGGGGCGGAATTCGATTCGGGAAAAATGGTCGGATCAATCGAATTCACAAGATTAATGTCGACCGAGTCTCCCACTCTCATGCGTAGCGTAGGGCCTGGACCGGGAAGAGCGGGGTTTTCGGGCCACTTCGCTCCTCCTTCCCCCCTCTCTTGACCTGCGTAGTAGCGCAGCTTCATGGGACAACACTGATAACCCTGGCCGGCGATCGTGGCAACGCTCTTCCACCCCCCCGTGACGGTCATGTCGACCGCCAACTTTTTGTTCTTGCTGCGAAACTCGCGGACAGGCTTGAACGGATCTCCGGGATTAGAGCAATTCGGTTGTCCGGGTTTATTAGTGCATGCCTGCGCCCATAACTCGCACGGTCGAACCATGTCCGCGATAGAAACGCCCAGAGCCGTGCTCAATGCGGAGGCAATAAATCGACGGCGTGAAGGAACGATCCTGGTGGTGTCTTCTTTGAGAGCGTTCGACTCTGAATTCATGAATTTATTCCTCGCGCCGCACTATTAAAACCTTGAGATCTGTGCCGTAATTGTCGCCTTCGCCGTCCCCGGAGGAAGCATGCCGTAGTCGTAGACAACAGGATCCTTCGGCTTATCAGAAGGCCAGTTAAATACCATTCGCGCCGAGGTGGAATTTGGGTCGAGCGTGGCCCACTTCGTTTGTTCCCCATTCTTAAACAAGACCAGCGTATAGGACACCGCATCTTTGTTGGTCCAGGCAACCCAATCACCCCACGCGATTGTCACGGCCGCGGGATTGATTTTGCCGTCGATGATCTCGATGTAGTGTGTTATTGGCTGGGGGGCAGGGTATCCGCCCTTTTTAGGTTTGCCCATCGGTGCGCCCCTCCGATCGATTAAGATGCCTTATATTATGGGACAAGAGTAAGTGTGATATTAAGGGACAATAAGTCTGATATTAAGGGGCAATGGTAAGTCTGATGGTTAAGAGATAATAGTAAGGTGCCTGATACTAAGGGACAATGGAATCGCCCGTCAACATTTTTTTGATTTCGTCTATATTTCTCTTTTAAAAGCGAGTTTTCCAATCGGCTACTTCTGAATAAAACCACTGTTCATCGGGATATTCCGGCGCGTCCGCGATCACGGCAATCCGGCATCGGTAGGTCCGTTCAAGGAACAGCAGCAGCCGGGCCGAATAAATCGCCCCATAATCCTTGTGATGGTAGAACCCACTCGAGTGAAAACCGGGGTTGTAAACCGTATGGATTCCGCCTACATTCACTTCGATCGCAGTGAATGAACCATCTTGCAACAGGGCCACATCCCACCCTAGATTCGAACCCGACGTGATCCCGGCAGGAAGGGAATCGAGTATCCGCTGGACATAGCCGTTGGGACCCTCTCTTTCACCCGGACGAACCGAACCCTGATGCCGGTGTACAGTGAGGTCTTCGATCACGCTGTTTTCAATCGTATGGACCCGATATTCGCACCGGATATTCTTCAGCTCCTGCACGATGAACTCTTCATCCGTCAAACGTCCCGCGCCGGGCATGTGCCTTCCACCGCTCTCGATCCATGACAGCGCCGCTTCGGTCCTGGAGTGGATCTGGTTCCCCGAAGTGTCGCCAAGAGCGGTCTTGATAACGAAACCTCCTGGAAACCTTTCGAGCAACAGTTTGCGTAGATCGCTGGGATTCATCCCTTGAGCCAGCCGGTCGAGACCGCAGGTCAACGGCAAGCTGTCAAGGCAGTAGCGCCGGAACACGTGCGCCTGTGCCAACTTATGTTCCAATCGCCAGAAAGGCAATCGCTTCTCGTCAAAACCGAGAGTTAGGAGAACCTGTCTCAGCATCAGCGCCCGGGTAGAAGCTGCCATCTGCGGCAAGAGTTGGATCGCATCCGATAACCGAAGTTCTAGAGTGTCGTCAACCGGCCCCCGCCGCCGCGCGCCACAGAACTGATCGATCTGCCGGATCAGTGGGTCGGCAAGTTCGTCCTCGGTGCGGAAGTCAATACTCATTTCAGGAAGCGGAACGGCCAGACCGCGATGTCGAAGCTGCCAGGCTGCGGTCTCCATGTAGAACCGGTTTTCGATGGGGTAGTCGGGCGCATCGGGTACGGCGCTCACTTCGACCCCGTCCGTTCTGGCCACGTGGTTCAGCAACCGAGCGGTATCGCAGGCACCCCAATGCTGATCGTGGAAATAGCCGCTGCAATGGAAACCGGGTTTGAACGCCCGGTGAAAGCCACTGAAATTGACTTCGATAATCGCGAATGAACCGGTGGGCTGCAACGCGATATCCCAGGCCAGCAAAGATCCGCCCACCAGAGCGTCGGGAAGTCTCCGGAGCAGGGAGTTCACGAATGCATTCGGCGCGTCGCGCTCTCCGGGTATGCTGCCGTCGTTATAGCGGCGGAAGGTAAGATCCTCAATGACGTCTTCCTCGAGGCTGTGTACGCGGTATTCGGTCGTGATCGGGACACGTTCCTGAACAACGTATTTCTCGTCTGATAAGGAGCAGGGTCGCGGCGGCCCGGCCGACTCCAGCTTGATCGACGCCAACTCGGCGCCGCCTCCATTCGGTATCTCACCAGAAGAATCTCCCAGCGCCGCCTTGGTCACGTAGCCGCTTGGAAAATGACTGGCGAGAAACTGCCGTAGCCCTCGGGAATCCCGGCGTAGAGCGAGATCATTGAGTCCGCAAGTAACGGGAATCGATTCAGGAATGAATGACCGAAGAACCAGAGCCTGTATGAGCTTGTGCTCTATCCGCCATTGCAGATGGCGATACTCGTCGAAACCTAGCGCGCGGAGAAGTTGCCGGACGAGCAACGCTCGCGTGCTTCCGGCCAGGCCTTCGCGAAGACACAGGCCTTCCGACAGTCGGAGATCAAGTCGGGATGCCAGCGGCCTGCGGCGGCGCGGCAGCCGGCAACTTCCGATTTCCACCGTTAACGTGTCAATCTGACGAATTTCTTCGAGTATCCATTGCAACAAGAAATGATTCTATAAGGGTTCGGCCCGCCACGGTTCAAGCCGTCGCAGTGGCCGCAGCGAAGAATCTTCGATCTTCAATTCTCCTCGCTTGATCGCGTCGAAATCGCGCGTCCACACTGAACTCAGCCAGCGGCGCAAAGGATTATCAAAAATTGTTTCGGGTGCATTGGTAAGCGACGCGGCGTGACGCCGCCGGATGTAGAGGAACTCATCCACGTTGCGAATGCTGCTATTGAAATGTGCGCGGAGAAGGAACTGCGTGTCGTTGGCAATGATTAGATCGGTTGAGAGGCCGCCCAAGTCGAAGAATACGCTGCGGTAGATCATAAGCGTGCCGTGCAGTAGCGCGTGGTTCGCGCAAAGCGCGAGCGCCGCACTGCCGTCCAGTGGAAAGCGAACGGGCTGCACCACTGCCCGGATCTCGTCCAGACACAACTCGTGTGAGCCGACGATGTCGCAACCCGTTTCCGCCAGCGCATCGCTTAGCATTACAAAGCGGTCGTAACAGGAAAGATCGTCGGAATCTTGCAGAGTTAGGAGCGGCTCCGCGGAATTTTCCGCCAATTCCTGACGAATTACGTACGGCCCCACGGGCGCTGGGCTGAACTTGACAAATTCCACGCTTGGGTATTCCGCGGGAAATCCAGCATACTCATCACACTCTTCGACATCCAGGCCGACGCGAATCAATAGCGAATTCCCTGCCGATTTCCTTGCCAATGCCAGCGCAGCCCGCAAATGTGACGCCTCTCCTCGATGAGGTATCAGGAGGGCTTTTGCGAGAGCCGCGCGGCCATTAACGTGGCATCGTAACAACGGGACCTGCCGCACCAGTAAACAATCGACTTCGATATCCCGTCTCGCGATCGCTCGGAGCATTGCGAAGCAAAGAGTCTGGGCCCAGCAATCGATTCCCAAGGCGGCGAAACGCGCGAATACTTCTGAACTACAGAAGAACGAGGTAACAGGATCGCCATAACTCGAATCAATTACTGGTGCTGCTCCGCGCGGCACGAGCGCAACAAATGCGGTCTTATGGTCAGGAATTTCCTCCCATAAGACGGCGAGCGATTGGTCGATCTTGTCCGCAAAGCTCTCCTCGAAGACCAAAACTGCATCAGTCCAACGGGCGAGATCCTTCAACGGATGGACAGAGCGCGGAGCTTGCTGAATGGCCGCCCCAAGAGAAGAGCTTTCCCTTCGAATGAGGCCAGCAGCCAACATCTTGATCTCGCCTGACTGAGGTAACTCGGTAATCAGCATCGGAAGCTTTACATGTGAGACTATAACGATCCATGAGGGTGCTCTACTACGTTTCCGATACGAACGTTCCCAGTTGGGGGGTCGGAATGATATACACGCATGTCCGTCTACTGTGCGCTAACGGAATCGAGGCCGCCGTGCTGCACACCCAGCCTGGCTTCCGGCCGGAGTGGATGAGCCTCGATGCACCTCGCTTGTATCTACGTGATGGATCGCTCCGCATTGCCCCGGATGATCTACTGGTGGTTCCCGAAGTTCATGCCGCTGAAGCGGATGTTCTTAGCCTGGCTCGGCGGCGCGTCGTATTCGTCCAGGCAAGCTCGTATATTGCATCAGGTCTGGGAGGCGCGAAAGACTATCGCCAGCTGGGGTACCGGGGTGCGATCGCCATAATGCCGCACGTGCGGGAAATTGTGGAACGGCATTACGGCGTGGAAGCGCCGGTGATTCCGCCGTGCATCGCACCTTGTTTTTTTGAGAGCCAATCAGCAGCAGCCAAAGCCAGGAAACGACAGGTTGCGCTTTGTCCCAAAATTTGGTGCCGCGATTTCCCGATTATCCGCCACACACTGCGCGCCAAGGCTCGCGCGCTGGGCTGGACAGTGGTGGAACTTGAAAGCAAGCCGCACCGCCATGTCGCCAGCGTCTTCCGCCAAGCCGCGATCCACATCAATGTAAACTGCCAGGAGTCCTTTAACGCAACTGTTCCAGAGGCTATGGCGGCCGGCTGCATCCCCGTTTGTTACGAGGCTTTCGGCGGGCAGGATTATCTCCGAGATAGCGAGAACGCGTACGTTTTCCCCACCCACCATGCATACCCACTTATAGAGCGCACACTGGAATTGATGGCTTCGTGGGACGCGAAACAAAAGGAACTGGCCCGCATTCGACGCGGCGGTCGGGCGACAGCGAGGCGTTACACGGAGGCTCTGACGGAAAAGGCACTCCTCGCTTATTTTCGCCCTTTATCGCGCTGATTCTTAAAAAACCGCCGCAAGGTGTGTTCGGAGTACCGCGAATCGCTCTTCACGCTGTGAATCAGGGCGTGCCTGCGCCGAAGCATTTCGCGCGGGCTGTAGGCAAGGCCGCGCCAATTGCTGCCGAATGGTTCTCCGGGCAACGAGAAATCAGTGCTTTCGAGTCCCACCGTTCTCGTGAACATGCCCATCATGACGTCTTCGGGAACGGCCAAAGGCAGCCAGTCTTCGGGATGGTCGAAACATCCCAAACGGGACATCCGTTCCAGCGTTCGGAACGGCAACACATAGATCCCACCTTGACAATATTCTTTGCCCGCATACCCGTTCCTATAGGCGGAGCTAAGCTGTGCCTCGATGCGCGCAAAACCAGGTGAATCACCCGGCAGCGTTGCGAGCGCGTCGACAACATCCGACACCGCTGTTTTCTCACATCCATAATGCGGCGAGTCGCGGCGGCAGGTGAAGCCGAGTGTTCCGAGCATTCCAGTTTGTGGATGCCGCGTAAGGAACCGGCTCACGGTGTCGCGAAACTTGCCGGTAATGAGCGCGTCAGTATCCGCGCGAAGCACGAAATCGAACGGCCCCTCCCGGCGAATCAGAGCGAACCCGACCAGCAGGCTCGCTGAAAGGCGTCCCATCAGAGGTTCTCCCTGCCCGTGAAAAGGATCGCGCAATGTGACAAAACTGCGCAGGCGTTTATCGCGCGGCTTCACATTTCGCACATGTGGCGAGCTGTCGATGGCAACGCACAAACCCGCTCCTCGCTCATAACTCCAGAGGCTCTCGAGAAGGTCATGGAAACGCCGCAGTTCGATTGCGCCCGGCCCAATCGGTACAATGACCGCGAAGCTCTTCATTGGGGTAATGTCCGTGCGACAGCGTTCACGACATCAGACCACACTCCCGGTCGCGCCTGCCGAAACAATCGCATCGCAGGATACCAGGCCGTATCCTCTCGGTTCACCATCCACTGGAAAGACGCATTATAGGGCAACATCAGGAACGTGCGTTTGCCCAGCGCACCCGCCAAGTGAGCTATTGAAGTATCGATCGTCACGACAAGGTCGAGCGCTTCTATCGCGGCAGCGGTGTTCGGAAAATCGGGTGCCAGGTCGATCGCGGGGAACGGCGGGTTCGCATTCCATAGTTCGGCTCGCCCTTCGCCACACTGCAAGCTGTACAGCGTGACTCGAGGAATGCTGGCGAGGATACGAAGATCTTCGAGCGCCATCGACCGCTTAGCAAAGCGGTCCCGAATGAGGTACGTTGACCCCCGCCAGACGATTCCGACATTCATTCCCGATGTGCTAGGAATTCGCTTTCCCCACTCCGTGCGCAGGTCGACGGAAGCCTGAAGGTAAGGCACTTTGCCGATCATCTCCGCGATGGGAATATCCAGCGCATACATCAACCAGAACGCACTCATCTCGAAATCAACTTCGCATGGAGGGTCATGCGGCGCTACAACGGAGTCCACACCCTCCAAAGTTCGCGCAAGGGATCGAAGCTGTTTAGGAACTTGAAGTGTGACACGGGCGCCTGCTTGCTTCGCTATCCGTGCAAAGCGCGCAAAGTGGAGGGCGTCGCCGAAATAGATGTCTCCCGCATTGAGGCGCAGGCTCTTGCCGCGAATATCCTGCCCTTGCCAGCGGCGGCTTGCCGGCCCCAGAATACTATCGAAGTTCTCGCCCTGCATGTGGGAGCGATACAACCGCCTCGCGCGCTCGAAATCCCCTAGTTTCGACCAGTAGAGCAAATACCCGATCACTACCATAGGGTCCTTGTCGAGGGTGATACCCTTCTCATACCAGAATTGCGCGGCAGGCCAATCTCGTAAGCCCGTATACAACTCAGCGAGCCGGCTAATCGACGCCGTATCGTCCGGCCGCTGGCCAAGAATGTTGTGCAGCATCGCGATCGCCTCTTGGTAAAAACCCTCCTCGGCGAGGGCCATCGCCACTCCACGTTCCACGTTCAACGAGTCCAGGGTGGAAGGGATTGCATCCCTCACGCGCGCAGCCGCTGCCGGGTGAGCCTTGCCGCTCCACAGGCAGCGTGCGGCGGATTGATAGTTCTTAAGATCGTCCGGCGCAAGCTCAATCGCTTTGATATAGCTACGCAAGGCTTCATCCGGCTGCATGAAGGTGTCTAGGTACAACCCGCCGCGTATTTGCCATGCCTCCCCATCGTTTGGGTCGATCGCCAGCGCCTTATCGACATACCACTTAGCGTCGTCAGCAAGCCCCAGCGAGAGTGCGGCACCGGCGCAGCTACAGAGATACTTCACGTTTTGAGGGCGGGAAAACGCCGCCGCGCGATAAAATACGAAACTGCGCCCATATTCGCCACGATCCGCAAGTGCGGTGCCTAAGGCGTGCAAAGACGCGGCGTCGTCTCGGTTATGCTGGATCCGTTTGCGCAGATCCGTTAGATCTGGGGGGGTATCCTTCAAGGGTGAGTGGAGTTTAACATTGCAAGTATTGCAATGTTGAAACCGAAGCCATGAAAAGGCTCATGCACCAATCATCAGCCAGCGATGCACAAGGCATAGTGCACTCTCAGTTGATATTTAAGGTCAGGGCGGGTTGTCGCTGATTACCTGCGTGTCACGAGTAGGTACCTGTAAATTTTAGCCATACCGTTTTGAAGCCTGTTGATGCCTCCCTGCCGAGTTACCGCCGTATTTTTGGGCAATGACATAGTTGACACAGGTTACCCGCCGATGGCGAGGGTGGGGATCTTCAACGTCTTGAGTACCAGTAAGCCATGACGTGTTCCCCGGCTGCCGGCGGACGGGAACTGGTTCGGCAGGCAGCTGTGCTGCCAGGAGGGTCACTGCAAAAAGGAACGGCTAGGTAGTGATGCAATCCGCTTGACATTCTTGTGTCTTCGTGGAATGCTGCGACCATTTCTCCCACGAACATCCTTACACCGCCGAAACCAAACATAGCTGTCTTAAATGTTCAGAGGCTGTATCTACAGATCATCGGAGCTATAGCTCATTTGTTGATTTCTCCTGGCCTGACAATATCTCTTGACGACCTAGTCGACACAGTCTTTCCCATGTGTCGCGTCTCAGTCCGGAAATAGATGTCGGTACAACTCTATGAAGACCATTGCGCTGCTACGTTATCTTGTTGCATCGGCAATCATGGTATCTCTGCTGACGAGCGCAGCTTTTGCCCAGACACCGGGGACAGGCGCGATCTCCGGCGTAGTCTACGACCCGGCCAATCGCTTGGTTACGAATGCCACGGTGGCGGCAGCCAACAACGCGACACATATCTCGCGATCGGTGACATCGACAGACGGCGTATTTCGAATGCCGCTGCTGCCGCCGGGTGGTTACACCGTCACCGTGACTGCGCCGGGATTTGCGCCAAACGTTCTGAACTCGGTCCAGGTCACGGTGAGCCAAACGACCTCATTGAACGTGACCTTGGCGGTTGGGGCGGTTGGGGAAGCTGTGCAAGTACTCGGAGACTCTGAAATCGTCGACATCGACAGCTCAACTCTGGGCGGAGTGGTGAACGAAACTGCGGTCCAGGCTTTGCCGCTGTCGAACCGCAACTACACCCAGATCCTTGGGCTTTCGCCGGGAGTGGTGGTCGACCTGCCAAATGCAGGCCAACTAGGAAACGGGACGCAGAATGTGGCCTCCAATGGCGCGACTCCTACCGCGAACAACATTCAATTCAATGGAATTGACGCCAACAACCTGGCAGAAAATTCAGCCGCCACTGCCGGAACATCTGACGTCGGCACGGCCATTCCAGCGCCCGACTCGATCCAGGAGTTTCGGGTGCAGACGGCAAACTTCGATGCAGCTTACGGACGCGGCACGGGCGCAAATGTCGATCTGGTTACCAAGAGCGGTACGAACCAATACCACGGGAGCGCATGGGAATTTGTTCGCAACAACATCTTCAACGCGAACGATTTCTTTTCGAAGCTTGATGGTCAGCCGCGGCCCGATCTGAAACAGAACCAGTTTGGCGGCTCGATCGGCGGCCCGATCAGGCGTGACAAGATGTTCTTCTTTGGGGCATATCAAGGAACGACCGATGTTAATGGCTTGGGCGGCGAGCAGAATCCTATCCTGCCGCTGCTAACTTCGAACCGTTCGGCGGCGACACTGGGAGCGCAGTTCTGCCCGGCGGGACACCTGAACAACATGGGACAACCGGCGACAGGATATCTCACCGAGGCCGGCGGAGCCCAGGTTGCCTGCGATGGATCGAACATCAACCCGGTAGCGGTCGCGATCCTCAATGCAAAATTGCCGAATGGGCAATTTGCCGTGCCGAGTCCGCAGGTCCCGCTGCCAATTACCGGACCAGACCCCTCAGACCAATTTCCGGTTGGACAATCGACGTTTGCGCCACCGGCCCATTACCGCGAGGACCAGTTCACGATCGATCTGGATGACACGCTGAACGATCGGAATACGCTGTCGGGACGGTTCTTCTACTCGCGTGCGCCAACGACGCAACCCTTCTCGCCGAACGCCGCGAACGTTCCCGGCTGGGGAACCGATGAGCTGAACCGGAACACGATGTTCGTCTTGTCGGATACTCACGTCTTCACGTCGAACCTCGTGAACATCGCGCGGTTTGGATACATGCGCTACGATGGGCTCTCAACTGTCCAAAATCCGCTTACCGCGCAGGCGATCGGAATGGGCACACCCACCGGTTCGACAAGTTCAACAGCGAACGCTCCCGGACTGACCGTCGGCGGGTTCACGATCGGCGATGCCGGAACGCCATCGCAGTGGCAGGTGACAAACTCCTTCATCTGGCAGGATACGGTTTCGCTGACACGAGTCCGGCAGAATATGCGCTTTGGAGCCGAGGTCAAACGGCACGAGGTAGATCAGAACGATCCTATCGAGACGGATGGGCTACTGCAGATCGGCACCTTCAATGACTTTCTTCTGGGGCAAAGTGCAGCCCAGAATGGCAGCCCGCAAGGACTGAGTAACGTGAGCAACAGCCAGGCAGGTGGAGGGATCTTCCGCAGAGACTCGCGCTACAACGACTTC
>JABCZC010000032.1 GCA_013289875.1 Acidobacteriota bacterium
CTTGGATGAATGTTCGCATCCAATCAGTGGCTGGCGTTATGGTTGGAGCACGCGCCGAGGAACGTCTTAAAGGCAAATACGAGGGGCTGATTGTTCTTTTCTCGAATACTGGGCCATCGATGCCGCACGGCGCTCTTTTCCGCCGCGGCATTTTCGTTTGCGCTCGGCGCTTCGACCTCGGCGCACGCCCAGGCAGCGGGGAAGCCAAAGACACCTCCTCCGCCGACACCGGTGAATCCGGCCCCTCCGCCTTCCACGACTCCTGAGAGCGCGACCAACAGCTTGCGCGCCTGGGAAGGGCTGAATGTCCAGGCGGTCGATTTTGTGGGCGTGGACCGCATACGTCTGGAGCCGCTTCCAGCAGAGTTGCCGGTCCAGGCTGGCAAGCCTCTTAACGCCGACGATGTGCGCCAGAGTCTCCGCCGCCTGTACGCCACAGGACTTTACCGCGGCATTGAAGTTGAGGGCACCCGAAACGGCAACCAGGTGACCATCATCTTCAAGGGGACGGCAACATTGTTTCTGGGGCGCATTACGGTGGAGGGTCTGAAGAGCGACCGGCTCGCGAGCCAGCTTCAACACGCGACGCGACTGAATCCCGGCACGCCATTCAGCGACGCAAAGCTGACACAGGCCAGCGCGGCAGTTAAGGAGATGCTTCAAGATAACGGCTTTTACAAAGGCATTATCGCGAATAGCACCGCCGTGGATACCCGAGACGGCCAGGTGGACGTGCGATTTCATATCGTTTCCGGCGCGCAGGCCCGGATAGGTGATGTGAAGGTCGTGGGCGATCCCGGCATACCAGTTGAGACTTTTCGCAAGAACGGCAAGCTGAAACAGGGATCAAAGGTCTCGCACGATACGGTTGGCCGCGCGTTATCGCGATTGAGAAAGAATTATCAGAAGCAGCAGCGCCTGGAGTCGAGCGTCGCGCTCGAGTCGAAGCAGTTTGAGAAGGAGACGAATCTGCTGGACTACGCTTTCCAGGCGAATCAGGGACCGATAGTGACGATACGCGTGAACGGCGTGAAGCTCAGCAAGGGAAAGGTAAAGACGCTGGTTCCGGTCTATGAAGAGGGCGCGGTCGACGAAGACCTGCTGAACGAAGGAGATCGCAGAATTCGCGACTACTATCAGCGCGATGGATATTTCGATGCCCAGGTGACGCACCAGAAGACAGAGGGGAAAGAGCGCACACTGATTGAATACGACGTCAAGCTGGGCGAACGGAATTCAGTGGATGGTGTGGCCCTAACAGGCAATCATTACTTCAGCAACGCGATTCTTGAACCGCGCCTGGGAGTCATGAAGGCGAATTTATTCGAGCGCCACGGCAGTTACAGCCAGGCGCTGGTGCAGGCCGATGTCAACAACATCACCGCGCTTTATCAGAGCAACGGATTCAACAAGATCAAGATAACTCCGGAGATCAAGCACTCCGCCGCCGGCGGGTCACGCAAGCCCGAGGCCCTCTGGGTGACTTATCGCATCGATGAAGGCGTACAGGAGAAGATCGGCAAGTATGAGATTACGGGCAATAAGCAGATTCCGATCGAGCAGTTGAAGCCCGTGCTCAATCTGGAGGAGGGGCAGCCATACTCGGGGGCTAACATCATTGGAGATCGAGACGCCATCCTCACGTACTACTTGAAGCATGGCTTCAGCCAGGTCTCGATCGTCATTGAGCAGCAACCGGAGACGGGACATGCCGACGAGATCGATGTGACGCTGCACATCACCGAGGGCGACCAGACCTTCGTCAATCGCGTTCTCATCTCCGGGCTGCGCTACACCCGGCCAGAAACCATCGAGCCTCATATTCTGCTGCACCCAGGCGAAGCGCTGGATCAGTCGGCTCTGTACGAGATGCAGCGGCAGATGTACGACCTTGCGCTCTTCAACGAGGTGAACACTGCGATTCAGAATCCCGCCGGCGACCAGCAGCGTAAGAATGTGCTGCTGCAATTTACCGAGGCCAGGCGCTGGGATCTGAGCTACGGTGTTGGATTTCAGGTGCAGACCGGGAACCCTTCGAACAATTGCCCGAACACGCCGCCGCCGAGTGCCGGCGGCCCATCGACAGGCGCATCAACACAGCCTTGCGGTAGCGGCGGAAAAACCGGCGGCAGCGCGTTGGTGCAGTTTGACATCTCCCGCATCAATCTTGGTGGCCGCAATCAATCGATCACGCTGCGAACTTCGTACGGCACGCTGGAACAACTTGCGGCGCTGATTTATAACAGCCCGCATATCTTTAACAATCCCAAGCTGGATTTTTCGGTGAGCGCCGGCTATACCAATTCGCAGAACGTGACCACCTATGCGGCGTCGCGCCTCGAAGGTACGGTGAGGTTGACGCAAAGACCCAACAAGCCGAATACGCTGATCTACTTTTTCACCTATCGCCGCGTAGTGGTGGATCCGAATAGCGTGCAGGTTGCTCCGGATGAGATTCCGCTGGTTTCAGAGCCGGTGCGTGTGGGTGGTCCGGGTTTCACATGGATTCGCGACACGCGCCGGCCTACTCCTCTGGACGCGCAGGGCGGGACCTACACAAGTGTGCAGGAGTTTTTCACCGACGATATTTTTTCATCGGAGGCAAACTTCAATCGGCTGGATCTTACCAACTCAAGCTACTATGCCCTTGGTCCACGTAAGTTTGTGCTCGCGCGGATCACGCGGTTCGGTTATATGCGCTCCTTTGGCGAGGACCAATACAGGTACATTCCCCTGCCGGAGCGCCTGTATGCGGGCGGCGCACAGTCGTTGCGCGGCTTTTCGATCAATGCCGCCGGCCCGCGCGACTCGCTCACCGGCTTTCCGATCGGCGGCGCGGGCGCCTTCGCGAACAGCACCGAGTTCCGTCCTCCGAATCCCAAGCTGCCTTATTTCAACGACGCCCTGGGCTTCGTGTTGTTCCACGACATGGGCAACGTCTTCAATAACTCGTCCGACATTTGGCCCAGCTTTTTCCGCATCAAACAACCCCACAGTTGGACCTGCAAGATTCTGAACGAAGAGCTTCAATCCCAGGTGACACGCGCCTCGAGTACGAATCCCACCGGCCTCTGCGACTTTAACGACTTCTCTCAAGCTGTGGGCCTGGGACTGCGCTACCACACGCCGATCGGCCCCGTGCGATTCGATTTCAGCTATAACCTGAACCCTCCGATTTATCCGGTGATCGTCACATACGGAACTTTGTCCAACGGTCAGCCGATACCACCGCACGTGGGACAGGCAAGCCACTTCAACTTCTTCTTCAGCATTGGACAGGCTTTCTGATGAACCGGACGCTGGCATTTGTGGCGATCTTCGCGGCGCTGGAGCTGGGGCTGGCCGGAGCGCAAGAGGCTTCCGGGACGACTCAGCAGGCAGCGCCAGTGGTACTCGATCGCGTGGTCGCCATCATCAATGGCGATGTGCTTTTACAGAGCGACGTGCAGGAAGAGCAGCGTTTTGCGGCGCTCGAGCCATTTTCTGTGGCTCCAGGCACCGACACACTCCAGCGGGCCGCGCGCCGACTTGCCAATCGCACTCTGATATTGCAGCAGATGAAGGCGCAGCAGCAACTGGGTGGCATGGTCACGGATGAACAGGTCCAGAAAGCCCTGACCGATCTGCGTAATCACCTGCCAAAATGCAGGCAGTACCGCTGCGAGACAGCCGAAGGATGGAAGGCATTTCTCGCCGCGAACGATCTGACGGAAGACGAAGTCGTGACCCACTGGCGGCAGCGGCTCGCGATTCTGCGATTCATCGATCTGAGGTTTCGCAGCGGGCTTCGTATTTCAGATAAAGAAATCGAGGCGTACTACAAGAAGTCTGTTCTTCCGGTGTATGAGCGCCAGCATGAGAAACCGCCTGCGCTCAGCGAGATCTCGGAACGTATTCGGGAGGTCCTGTTGCAACAGCACGTCAACGGCCTGCTGCAGGATTGGCTCAAGAGCCTGCGCGATGAGGGCAGCGTGCAGATTCTCGATCCGGCCTACGGGCAAAGTTCAGGGAATCCGAATGCGGAGGACGACAATTGAGCACTCTGCCCGAGTCCGATCCGAAAGGCACGCTTTCTCCTGTGCCACGCCGCACGTTGTGGCGCCATTGGTGGAGGGTGTTACTCACCCTGGCCGTGCTGGCCGCGGTTATCGTAGGCGCAGCGGCATGGTACGCGAGCACGGCGCAATTTGAAAATCGCGTGCGCCAGGAGGTGATCTCGGTCCTGGAACGGGCTACGGGAGGCCGCGTCGAGCTTGGAGCCTTTCACTGGCGCGTGCTGCATCTTGAATTCGAAGCAGACAACCTCACCATCCATGGACTGGAGGCGGCGGGCGAAGCTCCGTATGCGCATGCCGACCGGATATTCGTGCGCGTGAAGATCCTTTCGTTCGTTCGCGCGAAGATTGGATTGAATTACCTTGAGGCCGATCACCCGGGGATTCACATCATCGTGTACCCGGACGGCTCGACGAATCAGCCCCGGCCGAAAGTCGCAAGCACGAATAACGAGTCGGTCACGGACACGCTCTTCGATCTGGCTGTGGATCGCGCTGAGGTGAACGACGGCGTGGCGCTCATCAACGAGCAGTCGATTCCGTTCAACCTCGCAGCGAATAATCTCGGCGTGACGGTAAAGTATGTCTCTCCGATTATTAAAATGGGGAAAGATCGCTACGTGGGAACGATCCATGTCGAGGACTTGACAGCGCAACGTGGCAAGGCGCCGCTCGTTCACTCGCACCTTGATCTACAGATGGACCTCGGGCGTAACCAGGCGAATTTGCAATCGTTTCGGTTACAAACTGGACGATCGCTGTTTGAGGGCAGCGCATCTCTGCAGGATTTTGCTAATCCACAATGGAAGACAGCCCTTCGCGGCAACGTCGACATCCGCGCCCTTCAGGCCATGGCGGAGATTCCCGGACTGGATAAGGGCAATGTCGAAATGCAGCTCACGGGGCAGGGAACGAAGACCACTTTCATCGTCGATGGCCAGGGAAAAGTAACGGACGGCACGTACCGAACGGGAACGATTCACCTGGTGGGCGTGAACGCGAAGGCCACAATTCACATGACCGAAGACGAGCTTGCCCTGACGAACGCGCAGGCGAAGCTGCCTGGTGGCGGCAGCGTGGATGGCACGCTGCGCATGATCCATTGGCTGAACAACCCGCCAGTGGCTTCTCCCGTGAAACCGACTGCAACTCGCGCGGAGCGGAAGGCCGCTGCGACAGCGCTGGCCAGCAGCCAGCCGCAAGGAATTGTGCGCGCGCGCATCAGTGGAATGACGGTGGAGTCGATCATGTCCGTCGTTTCGTCTCCGCAGTATCAGCACCTGGGCTTCGACACGAGGGTCGACGGTCCGGTGAATGTTGACTGGAAGGGCGACCCCGATGCGTATGTCACCGATGGGAGGCTCACGTTGACCGCTCCGGCGCATGCCGCTTCGGCATTAGTCCCGCTCCACGGGATTGTCGACGCGCAGTATGTGAACGCCAGCGGGATGGTGAACATTCGCAACTTCACCGCGCAGACTCCGGCGACGGAGCTGCATGTGACTGGCTCGCTGGGAGTTTATCCGATCACTCGCCCCTCCGCGATGCAGGTGGACCTTACCACGTCCAATCTCGGTGAGTTTGATCGCACGCTCACCACGCTTGGTCTTGCCGCGGGAGGCAAGACGGGAGCGCAGGCAATACCCGTGGCGTTGCGGGGTCAGGCAGCATTCCAGGGAACGATCACGCGCAGCATTCTGGTGCCCGATGTAAAGGGCCATCTAAGCGCGACAGACTTCGACGTGATCTACAGCTCTCTTCCCGCGGAAGAGCACATCGCGCGGGAGGCGGTCGAGAGTGTCAGCCAAGCCAGCCAGCGGGTAGAACACAGGATCCACTGGGATTCGCTGGACGCTCAGGCGGAGTACGCGCCAGAGCTGATTTCCGTCCAACAGGCCTCACTGGTGCGCGGCGCTACGACGATCCATGTATCCGGCACGGTGCACGCCCACCAGATCACGCCGCGTCATCTCGCTTTTGATGAAGACTCGGCCATTCAGGTGAACGCCAGCGTTCGAGCGGCAGCGCTCACCGATGTGCTGCAGACGGTGGGCGAGGATCTGCCCGTGACCGGCACAGTGAATCTCGATGTGCAAGCAAGCGGCCAGATCGACAACCTGAGCGGCGGCGGCCATCTTACCGTAACGGGTGGCGACATCTACGGCGAGCCTTACCGCAGCCTGAAAACCGATCTGCGATTCGCCGGAAGGGAGATCGACGCCACGCATCTCGTTCTTTCACAGAATGGCGGCAAGGTTACCGGCGATGGTGGCTACGACATCTCGGCCGAGTCCTTCCATTTCAAGGCACAAGGCACAGGGTTTGATCTAGCACATATCCAGCGGCTGAAAAATCCCAAATATCCAATCGGAGGTCAGTTCGCTTTTGAAGCACATGGCAACGGAACGCTGGAGAACCCGAACGTCGAGGCGAATCTTCATCTGTCACTCCTGAATCTCGCAGATAAGGCGGGAGGGAACATGGATGCAACCGCCCACATGCAGGGCGGCCTGCTCCTCGTTGATCTGAATGCGCATATGACGAATGCTTCCTTTCAGGTGCACGGACAGACGCAGCTGAGCGGCGATTATCAGACGAAGGCTCGCCTCGCGCTCGACAGCCTGGATGTAGACCCGATCCTGCAGACCTTGAGCGTGCACGGCGTAAGCGCCCACTCCTCGATTACGGGCACCCTTAATATCGCGGGGCCCCTGAAGCACCCACGCCAGCTCGGCGGCGATGCCACCATTGAGCAGTTTTCGCTTGCGTTGGGCGGAATTCCTCTCAGGACCGAAGGCGCTCTGCACGCGACGCTCATCAACGGCCGTCTACACCTCGACCCGTTTCATGTTGTCGGCGACGACACCGACCTGCATGCGCAGGGCTCGGTCGGGGTTCTGGACGATTCGCGGGACCTGGACCTGCATGGAAACGGCTCCATCAACATGAAGCTGGCCCAGACGCTGGACACTGACATTACATCGTCGGGCCATGTGGACTTCAATGTGGATGCGGGCGGTACCTTCCAGCGTCCGAGCCTGACCGGTCAGGTGAAGTTCACAAACGTCGCGATGGCGCTCCTGGATTTTCCGAATGGCTTAAGCCAGATGAACGGCACTCTGGCCTTCGATCAGGATCGTCTGGATGTGAAGGATCTGACGGCTGTGAGCGGCGGCGGAAAGCTGCAGCTGGGTGGCTTCATCACCTACCAGCAGGGGTTGTACGGCGATCTGACCGCGACCGCCAAAGACGTCCGCATCCGCTATCCGCAGGGTGTGAGCTCGATGGCGGACGCCAAATTGCGCCTGCAGGGTACACAGAGTTCGCTGCTGTTAAGCGGCAATGTGACCATCACCAGGTTCGTGATAGGCAGCGATCTCGACCTTGCCGCATTGAGTTCTCCTGGCGGTGTCACCCTCCCACCCGATCCGAATTCGCCCTCCAGTCACCTTCGTCTCGACATCCACATCGTATCCGCGCCCCAGCTTGACTTCCAGAACTCCTACGCAAAGCTGGCCGGCGACGTCGATCTGCGGGTTCGTGGCACCCTCGCTCAGCCGTCGCTGCTAGGGCACATTGCGAGTACGGGAGGCAGCGCCACCTTCGCCGGGACAAAGTATGAACTGCAGCGCGGTGACATCTATTTCACCAACCCCGTCCGCATTGATCCACTCATCGATCTGACGGCGACGGCCCATGTCGAGGACTACGACATCACCATCGCCATGAATGGAACCCCTTCGAAGCTGACGCCTACTTTCCGCTCCGAGCCTCCCTTGTCGGAACAGGATATCTTCGGACTGCTGGCCATGGGACGTACACAGGAAGAGCAACAGATCTATTCGCAACAGCAGCAGGCGGCAGGGGTGAACTCGACGGCAGACGCCCTGCTGGGCGGGGCGCTGAACGCCACCGTCAGCAGCCGGATCCAAAAACTCTTTGGCGGTGGCAGCGTCAAGATCGATCCAAGTTACGTGACCGGCACAGGCAACGCCTCCGCCCGCATCACCGTCGAGGAGCAGATTGGGAAGAACGCCACGGCTACGTATGCGACCAACATCAACTCGACGCAGGAGCAGCTGATCCAGGGTCAGGTGAATCTCACACAGAATGTGTCCGTGCTGGCGGTGCGCGACGAATCAGGCGTTTTCAGCCTGATCTTCAAGATTCGCAGGCGTTACAAATAGGGCCACGGCATTCAAACTATCTCGGCCAAGATTGCATCCCATGAAGAACTTGAGGCATGATGCCGATACGAGAAGTCCGGAATTACATCCCAACCACGTCCAGACGGGTTCGCCGGCAACAAGCCAGGAGGGTTTTGCGGTGAGAAAGACGAAACGCAGTCTGAGTCCAGTTTTTGTTGTCTTAATGTTGTTAGGCGGGTCTGCCGCGGTATCCCGGCACGCAATCGCTGCGGCCCAAAGTCCGGATGACAACAATATTCGTGCCGAGATCATGAATAAGGCGCTGAATAAATCGCAGTTCAAGAACATTCAGGTCACGGTGCAGAACAGTGTGGCAAAGCTCACGGGGACCGTCGACGTCTTCTCCCAGAAGGAAGACGCCGACAAGAGGGTGCATAAGGTCAAGGGCGTTACTGCCGTCGACAATGAGATTGAAGTGGCTGGCCCTGAGATCTCGGATGCGGAACTCCAGAACAAGCTGGTGAGAGCGATTTCGCTCGATCGAGTCGGCTATGGCACTACCGCCTTTAACGCCATCAGCGTCAACGTCGCCAATGGAGCAGTCACGCTGGGCGGTACGGCTTACGGTCCGGTGGACGCCGATTCGGCTGTGGCTGTGGCTTCCAATACCAAAGGTGTGAAAGATGTCATCAACGAAATCCGAATCGACCCGGTTTCACCCATGGATGATCGGATACGCCGAGCGGTCTATCGCGCTGTTTACGGGTTTCCCTCGCTGAACCAGTACGCGATTGATCCCGCGCAACCCATCCGTATTTCGGTGCAGAACGGCAACGTCACGCTCTACGGAGTCGTCAACCGTCAGGCGGACAAAGATGCGGCGGGCATTCGCGCCAACGGGGTGTCCGGGGTATTCAAGGTGACAAACCTGCTGCAGGTCGCAGGCCAGCCGTCTCAAAAGTGAGTAAAGGCAGCCATTAGGGATTAGCAATTGGGGATTAGCAAACGGAAGCCTGCCCATGTGCGATGCCGAGCCTTTTCTGGATCATGAATTATCGCTAACAAGTAAAGGCTGATAGCTAGCAGCTAATGGCTAGCAGCTAATGGCTGCCTTTACACTGGGAGCATGGCCTTCCTTCGCAGCATCGGCGCAACGCTGGAGATGATCAAGTGGGAACACTCGATCTTCGCGCTGCCTTTCGCGCTCACCGGCGCCATGCTCGCCGCGCATGGTCTGCCGCGTCCGATCCAGATTTTCTGGATCATCGTGTGCATGGTGACCGCGCGCTCGGCTGCCATGGCTTTCAATCGCTGGGCCGACGCGTCGCTCGATGCCGCGAATCCCCGCACCCGGTCCCGCGCCATCCCTGCCGGCGCGCTGACGCGCCCCTTCGTCGCCGGCTTTACCTGTGCCATGGCTGCTCTCTTTGTGCTCGCAGCCGGCCAGTTGAACCGTCTCACGCTCCTGCTCTCGCCGGTGGCGCTGGCAGTGATCCTGATCTACTCCTACACCAAGCGCTTTACGCGCTGGTCACATCTGGTGCTGGGCATCGCTCTGGGAATTGCTCCGGCCGCGGCGTGGATCGCCGTGCGCGGTTCGCTCGACGCGCGCATTCTTATCCTCACTCTTGCCGTTATGTTCTGGGTTGCCGGATTCGATCTACTCTATGCCTGCCAGGACGCGGGGCACGACCGCGATGCCGGACTGTTCAGCGTGCCTTCGACGTACGGAGTGTGCGCGGCCTTTTGGATTGCCCGCGCAATGCACCTCACCATGATCGCGCTGCTGGTCTGGCTGGTGCGCATTTTTGCCCTCGGGCCTGCGGCTCTGGTTGGAGTTGGCGTGGTCGGCTCCCTGCTGCTGTACGAGCATTTGATTGTGTCGCCGCGTGACCTCCGCCGCTTGAACGCGGCTTTTTTCACGATGAATGGCGTAATCTCTGCCGTCTTCTTTCTGTTTGTCGCAGTGGATTTATTGCTTCGCCGGTAAGCGACCAAGAAGTGGTGCAAATAAAAGAGCCCACGGCAAATTCCGCGGGCTCTCGTTTCTCCCTTGTAGCTTAGTGGAGGGAAATTGCTCAGGCCGGACGGCGCTCTCTGATCCGATCGTTCTCTCTGGCTTCGTCAATCCGATCGTTTACCTTGTCCTTGATGTTCTGAACAGTGTTAACGACGTTCTGCCGTGCGTTCGAAGCGCTCTGCTCGCTCTCATGCTTGTGGCGGTCGGTCGCCTCCTGGGCTGCATTCTTGACGTTGCCCCAGGTTTCCTTGGCGGCGCCCTTTACCTGATCGGCGACACCCTGGTTCGCCATTCCCTGGTTTCCAATCGCTTCTCCAACCTTCTCTTTAACCTTGCCGGTCACTTGATCGACTTTTCCGCTTACCTGGTCCTTGTTCATGACACTACCCCTGTGTGGTGTATGACAGAGCCGTCGTACCAGCGCTCTGTCTGTTGTCGTGCGTTGTTGTCAAAGGGCCGCTCGCCGCCCACTGATAAGCTGGATCAACAACACTACGAGCGCCAATACCAGCAGTATGTGGATATATGCCCCAATTGCGTGGAAACTGACCAGACCCACAAGCCACAGCACAAGCAGAATTACGAAAATTGTCCACAGCATGACGGTTCGTCCTCTTCTTTCGTTCCGCGATTCACTGCTTACAGAGTGGTAAGGTGCACAGCAATCCAATAGGGTTGCCGTACAATCGAAAATTTGAGGTTCGAAGCGCGCAATGCACATCGCCATTCAGGGTGAGCCAGGCTCATTCAGCCACGAAGCGGCACTGAAATTCTGCCCGGAGGCAACCATTCTCGCGTGTGCCTTGTCGCCTGAGGTTTTCTCCGCAGTGGGGGAAGGCCGCGTGGATGCGGCCGTGATTCCGATCGAGAATTCGCTGGCCGGATCGGTCGTCGAACACTACGATCTTCTCCTCACTCACGATGTTTCGGTCGAGCGCGAATTGTTGCTGCGGATTCGCCATAACCTGATCGCCGTACCGGGCAGCAGCATCAACCAGATTCATCGTGTGTATTCGCACCCCGTCGCGCTCGCGCAGTGCCGCCGTTTCCTCGAGCAGCATCCGCAGATCGAGGCCATCCCGTTCTACGACACCGCGGGCAGCGTGAAGCAGCTCGTGGAGTTGCGCGACCGTTCCTCAGCGGGAATTGCCAGCGCTCAGGCGGCGATTCACTATGGCGGAGAAATCCTCGCCGCCGAGATCGAGGACAATCCGGAGAACTACACGCGGTTTTTTCTGGTCCGGCGCCGGCAAGAGGTTGCGGTCGATACCGCGGCGGACAAGGTAAGCCTGGCGTTCACGGTTGAGAATCGTCCCGGAACCCTGGTGGCCGCGCTGCAAATCTTCGCGAATCAGGGAACGAATCTGACGAAGATTGAGTCCCGCCCCGTGCATGGCAAGCCGTGGCAGTACGTGTTCTATGCCGACTACCAGCTCTCGACGCCGAATTCGGCCGATGCGGCGTGGAGCATGCTGGCCCGGCACTGTTCAATGGTCAAGGAACTGGGCCGGTACCGTTCCGGGAAGAGGGAAGGCTGAGGGCATCAACCTTGCGATGAAGTTGCCGATGAACTCTGGGTCTGGAACCCAGGCTTCATCGCAATACGCAGGTGGATCCTACGGAGCAGAAAGGGGCCTTTTCGTAACGCAGGAATGAGAGATCATGAGTTAAGTTATTGAAAGCTAAACGATTGGGTGGGGATCTCTAAGAATCTTGCGACCATATTAGATGTGTAGCGTCTAATATCTAATAATTTGATAAGAAGGCACTCAATGGCAAGCGATTTCCTAAGCGAGATTCACCCGGGTACCACCAGAAAGCGCGACGAAAACGGCGGAGGCAAGTCCCTGCCGGTGCTTCCTGTTCGCGATACCGTATTGTTTCCCCACGCCGTACTGCCCCTGACTGTGGGCCGCGAAAGTTCCATCCAGCTGATCCAGTCGCTCGGAGACGAGAAGACGATCGTGGTGGTGGCGCAGCGCGATGCGCGCATGGACGCGCCGCAACCCAGCGATCTGCATGCCTACGGCACGCTTGCGACCGTGCATAAGGTCGTCAAAATGCCGAACCAAAGTCTGTTTGTCTTTACCGAAGGCACGGAGCGCGTGAAGCTTGGCATGTTCTCGCAGATCGAGCCCTTCATGACGGCTTCAGTCGAGCCCGTTCCTGAAATCATTCCCGAAAAGGGCCCCGAGAACGAGGCGCTGCAGCGAAACGTCTTGTCTGAATTCCAGCAGATTGTTACCTCGTCGCCGACATTGTCCGACGAGTTGCAGACGATCGCCATGAATATCGAGGAGCCCGGCCGGCTGGTCGACTTCATCGCGTCGTCGCTGCCGTTTCTGGCTACGACCGACAAGCAGGAACTGCTCGAAACGCCTGATGTGAGTGCACGACTGGAACGGATTAACAAGCACCTCGCCAAGGAACTCGAAGTTCAGCAGCTTCGCAACAAGATACAGTCCGAGGTGCAGGACCAGGTACAGCAATCGCAGCGGGACTACTATCTGCGCGAGCAGATGAAGGCCATACAGAAAGAGCTCGGCGACGCCGACGAAGGCCAGAAGGATATCGAAGAGCTGCGCGAGAAGATCGAAGCTGCCGGCATGCCGGAGGAGACGAAGAAAGAGGCTCTCAAGGAGCTGAACCGCCTCTCACGCATGTCGCCCATGGCCGCCGACTACTCGCTCACGCGCAATTACATCGAATGGCTCGCCGTGCTGCCGTGGTCGAAGTCGTCCGGCAGCGAAGTCGACATCGTGAAGGGCAAGCAGATTCTCGACGAAGACCACTACGACCTGAAGAAGGTCAAAGACCGCATTCTGGACTACCTCTCTGTCCGCCGTCTCAAGCCGGATATGAAGGGGCCGATCCTGTGCTTCGTCGGACCTCCGGGCGTCGGCAAGACCTCGCTCGGCCGGTCGATTGCCAAAGCGCTGGACCGAAAGTTCCAGCGCATTTCGCTCGGCGGCATGCATGACGAGGCCGAGATTCGCGGCCATCGCCGGACCTACATTGGAGCGCTGCCCGGCCAGATCATCCAGAACCTGCGCCGTGCCGGCACCAACGATCCTGTCTTCATGCTCGATGAGATCGACAAGCTGGGCCGCGATTTCCGCGGCGATCCGTCCTCGGCGCTCCTCGAGACGCTGGACCCGGAACAGAACAACACGTTCCGCGACAACTATCTCGACCAACCCTTTGACCTGTCGAAGGTGCTCTTCATCTGCACCGCGAACCAGCTCGACCCGATCCCGGCGCCTCTGCTCGACCGCATGGAGATCATCGAGCTGCAGGGATACACGGAAGAGGAGAAGTCGCATATCGCCTTCCGCTACCTGATCCCGCGGCAGATCAAGGAAAACGGCATCCAGGCGGATAATATCGAGTTCCCTGCGGACTCGATAGGCTACATCGTGCGCCACTACACGCGCGAGGCGGGTGTCCGCAAACTTGAGCAGCTTATCGGCACCGTCTGCCGCAAGCAGGCCCGCCGGATCGCCGAGGGTCATACTGACAAACTTGTCGTCACCCGCGAGATCATTCAGGAGTTCCTGGGCGGCATCAAGGTTCGCGTGGACACCGAGATCGCCGAGCGCACCAAGCGTGCAGGCGTGGCCGTTGGTCTTGCCTGGACGCCTGCCGGCGGCGACATCCTGTTCATCGAAGCCAACCGCATGAAGGGGAAGGGCGGCTTCAAGATGACGGGTCAGATCGGCGAGGTTATGCAGGAGTCGATGCAGGCCGCGCTCACCTGGGTCCGCTCTAACGCCACGTCGCTCGGGCTGACGGAAGACTTCACCAACGACACGGATATTCACATCCACGTGCCGGCGGGAGCAATTCCGAAGGATGGTCCCTCAGCGGGCGTGACGATGGCGACGGTGCTGGTTTCGCTCATGACCGACAAGCCGGTTCGTCCGCTGACTGCCATGACCGGTGAGATCACGCTCAGCGGAAACGTGCTCCCTGTCGGCGGCATTAAGGAGAAGTTTCTCGCCGCCAAGCGCGCCGGAGTCAAAGACGTAATCCTGCCCGCCGAGAACCGCCAGAACGTGGAAGAAGACCTGATGCCCGAGCAGATTGCCGGCGTCAACATCCACTACGCCAGCCGGATCGAAGATGTCCTGGTCGTCGCGCTGCCGAAAACTGAGGCAGAGGAGAAGAAGGACGAGCAGGTGAGGGAAGAAGTTCTCGAGCACGCGAGTGCCTGAGACAAGATGGCCGCTCGGAAAACCATCCGTGCGGCCAGTATTGTGTTAGCCCCCGACTTCGGCTCATGCTAACGATCGGCCATTCCACGCTCCGCATTGAGACATTTCTCGCCATCCTGCGCGAGAATGGTGTGCGCGTGCTGGCCGACATCCGGAGCATTCCCAAATCCCGGCACAATCCTCAGTTCGCGCAGGAGAATCTTGCTCCCGCGCTGGACGGCGCCGGTATCGAATACCGCTGGCAGAAGTCCCTAGGCGGTTTGCGCCACGCCCGTAAGGACTCCATCAACACTGGCTGGCGCAACGCCAGCTTTCGCGGATACGCCGACTACATGCAGACGGCGGAGTTTGCGGCCGCCGTCGACGAATTGCTCAGCGCCGGTCCCCACCAGCACATGGTGTTGATGTGCGCCGAAGCTGTGCCCTGGCGCTGCCATCGCTCGCTGGTGGCCGACGACCTCACCGTCCGCGGCATTCCCGTCGAGCACATCTACTATGACACTGCTGGCAAAAGTCGCCGCGAGCCGCACAAGCTGACGCCGTTTCTTCGCGTGCAGGAGCGTCTCTGGTATCCCGCCGAAGACGATCTTTTTGCTACGCTTCCGCCGGCGCCGGAATCGCCGGAGCCGCCAACTGTTTCCTCATCGGCTGCAGCCTCCAGTAAGTCAGCGAGCGCCAGATCCACTCAAAAGGTCCGAACTGGAAGTGGTCGAGCCACCAAGGCGAAATAATAAGCTGCGCGGTCCAGATCGCCAGCACGATGCCGAACTGACCGGCCCGGCTCACTTTGCCGAAGAACCCCAGCCCCCATCCGTAAAACAAAAACGTGCACACGATGGTATGCGTCAGGTAGTTGGTGAACGCCATCCGGCCCACCGCACCCAGCCGCCGCCGCACCCCGGGTAGCCATTCTTTCTGGCAGATGAGCATCACCAGCCCGATCCAGAAGAGACAAACTAGGTAGCTTGCCCAGTAGTTGTACTGGAAGTCGAGAAAGAAGCTCTGGCGGAGATCCCAGTGATGGGAAAACTCCTCGTGCACGCCGAAGGCGATGATGGGAATGCCCACGAAGAGTCCGAGCCCGATGAACCAGCCATAAACTCGCGCCGGCGCCCGCGCGCTGAACACACCCAGCTTGAACAGCCCCATGCCCACCAGCATCAGCCCATAGGCGCGCCAGAAAGCCAGAAAGATATTCCCTTGGATCTGATTGCCGAGATTCTCGATGGCCCGCGCTTTCTCCTCGCCCAGCCAGCCGGCGCGGTGCACCGCAAGGTCCTTCGCAAGGTCTGCCTGCGAGGGCATCCACATGGTCTCGCGCATTTGATCAACTGACTTCTTCGGCCAGTAGGGCATTGAGACGTAACTTCCCACAAAAAGCGCGGACGACACCGCCGTAAAAAGCAGTCCGGAGATGATCAGCGTCCTGGGCCGCCATTTGCGCGACAGGTAGGCTACCATCCCGCTCAACGCGTAGGTGAAGAGTATGTCTCCGGTCCACAGCAGATAGCCGTGCAGGCATCCGAAGAGGGCCAGCCATCCCATGCGCCGGTAGTGGATTGGCCCGGATCGCCGTCCCGATGCTTCGATCCGGCTGGTCATCAGGAGAACACCTGCTCCGAAGAGCATCGAAAAGATGGACATGAACTTCAGGTCGGCGAAGAGCATGCAGACATACCAGACAGCGTAATTCAGCCCGTGGAGATCGCCGTATGCCGTCGGATTTAAATACGCCTGCCCGATCATGGAGAAATCCTGGATATTCATAGCCAGGATTCCCAGCAGCGCCACGCCGCGCATCACGTCGATCGACTGGATGCGCTCTTTTGCGGTCACAGGCCCGGCGGAAACAACGGGCAAGGCGGCGGGATTTGTCACGGATTCCTCCTGTATCGACTCTCGCAGTCTACCGCCGCTCGCGTCTGGTACCGAAGTGACACTTGTCAGCAAAATGAACAAGAATCCACCACACGACCCGGAGCCGGGTCCGACTCTGGTTCGTCTAAGGAATGGGTATTCTCTAGATAGCATGCGTGTACGTGTCCTCTTCTTCGGCGTCCTCAACGACCTGATTCCAGCACAACCCGGCGAACTCGACCTGCCCGATGGAACTACCGTAGCGGCACTGCTCGACCATTATCGTCATCACGGCACAAATCACAACGCCGTCTGGTCGTCGCTCGCGGTCGCGGTGAATCGTGAATATGTAACCGAGTCGCGTCTTTTGAAGGACGGCGACGAAGTGGCTCTGCTGCCGCCGGTCAGCGGCGGCGCGCCTGACCCCGACGCGCGCGTCTCACTTGTACACCAGCGTATCGATGCCCATACCACCGTTACCGGCCTAGAACGGCCCGAAGACGGCGCTCTCGTCATCTTCGACGGCATGGTACGCAATCACTCGCGCGGCCGCCGCACGCTGTATCTGGTTTACGAAGCCTACGAAGAAATGGCGCTCACGCAGATGCGCGAGCTGGCCTCCAGAGCGCGGGCCGACTTCGCCATCCGCGACGTTGCCATCGTGCATCGCCTTGGCCGGATCGAGATAGGAGAGAGCAGCGTGCTGATCGCCGTGGCATCCGCGCACCGGGCAGCTGCTTTTGACGCCTGCCGCTGGCTCATCGACACGCTCAAGAAGACGGTGCCCATCTGGAAGAAGGAGCATTTCGAAGACGGAGCCGTCTGGGCCGATGGTGAGCCGTTTCCCGCGGAGATCGCGAAGTGAAGCGTCTCTCGATTCTTGCCCTCTCGATTCTTGCCGCCCCAGCCCTGATCTGGTCGCAGCAGGCGCCGCCGATTCGCGTCGATGTGCACCTGGTCAATGTCTTCGTGAATGTGACGGACGCCGCCGGTGCGCCAGTGCCCGGGCTTACTCAGGATGACTTCTGCCTCAATGAAGACGGGCATGCTCAGAAGATTGCCTACTTCGAGCGCGACACAGGAATGCCGCTTTCGGTCGTCCTGGCTATCGACACCAGCGGCAGCACGCACAAAGATCTGTGGGTCGAGAAGAGCGCGGCGCACAACTTTGTTCACGCGCTGATGCGGCCCGTGGATCAGCTCGATCTGATGGATTTCAACTCCGACGTGCGCGAGGTGGTACCGTTCACCAACAACGTTCGCCGCATCGACTCGGGGCTTGAGGATCTCTCGACCGGGCCGGCCACCGCGCTTTATGACGCAATTTACCTTGCCTCCCAGAGTCTCGCGCGACGGCGGGGACGCAAGGTGCTGGTGGTCATTTCAGACGGCGGCAACACCGTGAAAGGGGTGGACTATTCGCAGGCGCTGGAACAGGCCCGGCGCGGCGAAGTGATGCTGTACAGCATCATCGATCTGCCGATCGTAGCCGACGCCGGACGCGAAACCGGAGGCGAACACGCGTTGATTACGCTTTCTGAGGAGACGGGCGGCAAATACTACTACGCCGACGAGGGAAATCTGGAGCAGGCTTTCAAGAAAGTCTCCGAAGACCTGCGGACGCAATATCTGCTCGGCTACTATCCCAGCCATCGCCTCACAGATTCGCCGTTCCGGACGATCTCAGTGACGCTCAGCAAGCCGCCGGTGGCCAAAGGGCCATATGCGATCCGTCATCGCACCGGGTACTACGCCAATCCCGGACAATAGATACGGACAGTAGCTACTCGGGCGGCGCCGGAGGATTCGGCTGCGGCGCCTGCTGTTGGGTTGTATCGTCCTTTTTGCCGCCGAAGATCCGGCTGAAGAAGCCTCGCTTCTTTTTGGTCTGCTCTGTTTCCTCGCTCGGCTGGGTCCGTACGATCGCCGAGTTGCTCGTGGGCGTGGCGGGAGTCAGCAAAGGGGATGGCGGCACGGCCTGTGTAGTCGGCACCTGGGCCGGCGTCGAAGGCTTCTCGCCCAGCCCGAAGATTCTTTGGAAGAGGTTGCGCTGGTCGCCGCCCGCGTGGTCGCAGGTGTCCGTGGGCTGCGTTCCGTCGAGGAAGGCCGCGTAATAGTCGTCGGGGCAGCTCGCGTCCGCCAGCAGATTCGTCGCCTTATCGAGGCGGACCTGGACAACCCCCGAGGGCGGAACGAAGTCTCGGGTATCGGAGTACTGAGGCAACGCCACGGCACGCTTCATGAACTCGGCCCAGATGGGCGCGGCGGCGTGAGCGCCCTCAATCTTGATGTCGCTGTAGTCGTCGTTACCCACCCATACCACGCAGATGAGGTTGCTGGTGAACCCGGCAAACCATGCGTCGTGCGAGGTTCCGGTTTTTCCGGCAGCCGGCGCGGTAAAGCCGAGACGCCGAACCACGGAGCCCGTTCCGCCGTTTAGTACATTCTGCATCAGGTTGAGGGTAAGGTAGGCGGCGCGCGGATCGAGCACAGGCCGGGTGGCGGGCGTGTAGTCGTTCATCACGTCACCGTTGCTGCTTCGCACAGAAGCCAGCATCCACGGATCGATCTTGACGCCGCTGTTGGCGAAGACGGTATACGCACCCGACATATCGAGCGGCGTTGCATCGTATGCTCCGATAGCCATCGCCGGCGTGCCGCGAGCCGACTTGATACCGGCATCGCGCGCCAGTGATGCGACGTTGTTGTAGCCCACCATGGAGGCCAGCTCGATGGTAGCGTTGTTCAGTGAATGCATCAGCGCTTCCCGGGCCGTGACCTCTCCCCGATACTGACCTTCAAAATTTCGCGGCGAGTAGGTCTGGTCTCCAGCGAAGGTAAACGTAGTCTGCTCGTCCTTGAGAATGGTTACCGGCGTGAAGGTGGCGCTGGTGCCGTCCGGACCATTGAGCTGGGAGCCGGCCAGGCTGGTGTTGAAAGCTGCCGCGTAAACAAAGGGCTTGAAGATGGATCCCGTAGGCCGGTGCGAGACAGCGTGGTTGAACTGGCTCTGCCCATAGTTGCGTCCGCCGACCAGCGCCAGCACCTGACCGGTGTGCGGATTGAGCGCGATCAGCGCAACCTGGGGATAAATGATCGGCGTATCGTCTCCCGCTTTCACGCGGCGCTCGTGCAGCTCCTCGACCTGCTTGTCCACGCCCTTCATGCCCTCTTCGACCGCCGCGGTGGCAGCGCTCTGTAGCTGAGGATCGAGCGATGTATAAATGCGCAGGCCCTGCTGGTTGTATTCGCCCTCGCCCAGTCGCTGTGCCAGTTGTTCGCGGACCAGGTCGACGAAGTAAGGCGCCTCGCCCGCGTCCACGGCTCCCGGAACGACGTTGAGAGGCGCGGCCTTGGCCTGTTCGGCTTCATCTTTGGTGATCGCCCCCGTCTCGACCATCGAATCGAGGACGAGATTGCGGCGCGCGGTGGCCCGCTCCGGGTGCCGATATGGATTGAGGCGGCTGGGGCTCTGAATCAGCCCGGCGAGCAGGGCGCACTCAGGCAGGGTAAGCTGGCGGACATCTTTCCCGAAATAAGCCTGCGCGGCCTCTCCAAAGCCGTTGATCGAAAAGCTGCCGCGCTGCCCGAGAGGCACCTGGTTGGCGTACATCTCGAAGATTTTCTGCTTCGAGAAGCGATGCTCAAGCTGAAACGTAATGACGATCTCGAGGAACTTGCGCTTGAACCGCTTTTCCGGGGTCAGGAAGAAGCCGCGCGCCAGCTGCATCGTCAGCGTCGAGCCGCCTTCCATGTAGGTGTGACGATGACTGAGATCGTTGCGCAGAGCACCGATAAGCCGAATATAGTCCACACCGCCGTGATTAAAGAACCGGCGATCTTCGATGGCAGTGACAGCGCCGACAACGTTGCGCGGCAGCTCGTCGTAGGTCACGAGGCGGCGCTTGCTTCTGTTCTGGTCAGAGAGATCGGTGATAAGCAGCGGTTCAAGTTCGTAGGCGGCAAGTTGCTGACCTTTATCACCTGTAATCTGCGAGATGGCTCCGTTATCTAAAGTAATGGTTGCGCTCTCCGGGGCGTGATACGACTCCGGCCCGGGATGGATGGTGATGCTCTCAGGACCGGCCGAATAGGAGCCGATCGCGGCATTCTTGCCGTCGCCTTCGCTCGAGTATCCTGCGGTGCGCAGCTGCTGGGCGATGTACTGCACCGTGAACTTCTGTCCTGGCCGCAGTTCGGAAGGTGCGCCATAGATTTTCGCCGTAGCCGCAAAGAGCGGCTTCTCCAGGCGCTCGTCAACAATGCGCTGGTATTTGAAGTAATAGAAGCCGAAGACGCAGGCGAAGATGAGAAAAACACCGGCGACAGCAAGGCCTGCGAATACAAGCAGTTGGCGGCCAAGCGCGGCTTGCCCGGCGGGGCCGGCGAATTTAATTTTTACAGCCAAATCGAACGTCTCTTTCTTATTTTAATTGTTTCAGGAGCAAGACTCTCCGGCAACACCGAGGGGAACGGTTGGTCACTTTACTTAAGACGTTCAGATGCATCTTTCAGCGCAACCGACGCACCCGGGATTCTCAACGGGAGTGACAAACCGGGTGCCTCGCTCTTCGTTCTGATTCTAGTTCTCTGCACTACCTGCCCGTCTTAACCCTCATCACGTTCGCAACTTCCGCAATCGCGATATCTTCGCTCGACGCCGTTCCGCGCGTAACCATCTCCACTTTCCCCTCGGCGGTCTTCTTCCCGACGTTGATGCGGTAGGGGATACCCACCAGGTCGGCGTCCTTAAACTTGACGCCTGCTCGCTCGTCGCGGTCGTCCAGCAGCACGTCGAATCCGGCTGCCTCCAGCGCTTCAGCGACCCCGGTCCCGGCAGCCAGCAAATTCTGGTCGGAGGCATTCGTAATCGTCACCACCACGTCAAACGGCGCAATCGCCGGAGGTAGCCAGAAGCCGTTCGCATCGTTATTCTGCTCGATGGACGCCGTCAGGATGCGCTCGATGCCGATCCCGTAGCAGCCCATGGTCGGGATCACTTCCTTGCCGTTTGGATCAAGGACGCGGGAGCCCATGCCCTCCGTGTAGCGCTGTCCCAGCTTGAAGATGTGCCCGACCTCAACCGCCTTCCCGATCTTCAACGGGCTCCCGCACACCGGGCATCCCTCGCCCTCGAGAGCGTTGCGAATATCCGCAGCTATGGTCCATGTGAAGTCGCGGCCCGGCGTGACATTGCGGAAGTGGTAGTCCAGCTTGTTGGCCCCCGCGACCATGTTCTCGCGCCCTTCGAGGCTCTTGTCGAGGATCACGCTCACATCGCCGTCATGAAGGCTCTTCGCAACCTTCAGCCCGATCGGCCCCAGATAACCCGCAGGCCCGCTCAAGTATTTCTCCAACTCCTCGGCTACCATCGGCCGTAGTTCATTCGCCTTTACCAGCCCCGCCAGCTTCGTCTCATTCACGCTATGGTCGCCGCGCAGAAAGGCCACCACCGGCTCCCACCTAGCCTTTTTGCCGTCGCGAACCTCCGCCATATACGCGACCGTCTTGATATCCTGCGCTGGAGAAATCTGGAAGAACTCCGCCACATCCGCGATAGAAGCTTTCCCCGGAGTGTGAACCAGCTCCGGCTTCCCGTCGCCCGTGGGCGCAAGCTCGGTGATCGGCGCGAGTTGCGATGTTGCTTTCTCGAGATTCGCCGCGTAGTCGCCATTTGGACAGCTCACGATCAGGTCCTCGCCCGCGTCCGTGTACACCATGAACTCCTGCGACTGCGACCCGCCCATGGCTCCCGAGTCGGCCTCGACTGCGACAAAGCTCAGGCCGCAGCGAGTAAAGATGTTGCGATAGACCTGATCGTGCTTCGTGTAACTTACGTCCAGCCCGGCGGCATCGATATCGAAGGAGTAGCTGTCCTTCATGATGAACTGGCGCACGCGCAGCAGGCCCGCCTTGGGGCGCGGCTCATCGCGAAACTTTGTCTGGATCTGGTACCAGATCTGCGGTAACTGCTTGTAGCTGCGCAGTTCCTTGCGCGCGAGGTCCGTCATGACTTCCTCGTGCGTCATGCCCAGGCAGAGCCATGTGCCCTTGCGGTCCTGCAGTCGAAACATGTTCTGGCCCATCCCCGTCCAGCGTCCACTCTCTTCCCACAATTCGGCGGGATGGATGGTGGGCAGCAGGAACTCCTGCCCGATCGTGTCCATTTCCTGGCGCACGATGTCAACGATTTTGTTGATCGACCGCTGCCCGAGAAAAAGATACGAGTAGATCCCCGCGCCCAGTTGACGGATGTATCCGCTGCGGAGAAGGAACTTATGGCTGGCGACTTCGGCGTCCGCCGGAGCCTCGCGAAGGGTGGGGATAAAGAGCCGGGACCAGCGATGCATTGCGTGCGGGGTGTCTTTCCTGCCGCGATCTGCTCCGCGGACTTTGGGTTTGACTGTACAGTTTTCATTCTAAATGTTTGGGCTATTGTGGTGTCGCTGATGATTTGTGCTCCTACCGTAAACTTTCTTTGGCACACATGGGAGCATGTTGAACGCCTGTATGAGATTTGGTGATGGCCGCGTGGAGGCCGCGAGTCAGTAGTAATTTGGTGATGTCTTCCGTTCGCGACGATGAACAAGGCGGGTTCAGTGAAATCACTCTGGATGACAACTTGGATGAAGCGTCTGGGCCTCGGCGTCTGTCTGCTCTCTCTGTTTTGCGTCGCGGCGTGGCCGCAGGCTGCGCTCCCTAAAGCCGTTTCAGCCAGTGCAGTCCCGGCTCAACCGGAGGCCCCGAAGGATTCTCTGGGTCGCGCGACGCCCCGCGGAACGGTTCTGGGATTTCTGACCGCCGCCCGGGACAAGAACTACGACCTTGCAGCGGAGTACCTGAACACTCACCTGCATGGCAAGGCTGCCGCGGATCTCGCTCAAGAGCTCTCCGTCGTCCTGGACCAGCGCCTGCCGGCTCGACTGGGTCAACTCAGCGACAACCCGGAGGGCTCGCAATCAGATCCGCTCAATCCCAACCGGGAACTGGTGGGAACCATCACCAGCAGCAACGGCAACGTTGATATCGTGCTGGAGCGTGTGGATCGATCGAAATCCGACACCATCTGGCTATTTTCGAGCAAAACCCTGGAATCCATCCCTGACGTGTACGCGGATCTCGATGTCGTTTCCGCGAATGAGATTCTTCCCGGATTCCTGGTAAACACGCAGATAGCAGGCATAAAGCTATATGAACTAATCGCCGTTCTGGTGGGCCTTCCTCTCATCTACCTGTTTGCCACGTTGCTGAACCGGCTGATCAGCCCACTTGCCGGGGGGGTGCGCCGCCGCGTGAGCAAAAGGGCCGATCTCCCCGATCCCCAGGTCTTGCCCGGGCCCCTTCGGATTCTATTGATTGCCATTGTGATCCGGTGGGGAATGTCGATCGTCGGTCTGCCTTTATTGGCGCGCCTTTTCTGGTCCAGTGCAGCGGCAGTCATGACAGTCGCTGCGATCGTGTGGATCCTGATTCTGCTGAACAGTCGTGCCGAGAGATACTTTCACGTCCTTCTCCGTAAACGCAACCTCGCGGGAACTGTTTCCGTACTCCGCCTCGGGCGACGGATCGTCGATGTCTTGCTTGTCTTCGCCGGTGCGCTGGTAATCCTGCACATCTTCGGTGTAAAGGTCACTGCCGCGCTGGCAGGCCTCGGTGTCGGCGGTATCGCCGTTGCCCTCGCTGCGCAAAAGACTCTGGAAAATGTCATCGGCGGCGTTTCTCTGATCTTCGATCAGGTGGTGCGCGTGGGAGACTCTTTGAAGGTGGGCGATACCACGGGCACGGTTGAGGAAGTCGGCCTCCGTTCCATACGCATCCGTACTCTCGACCGGACCGTAGTGAGCGTTCCTAACGGCCAGATCGCAACCATGAGCATCGAGACGTATTCTGCGCGCGATAAGTTCTGGTTCCATCACTTGCTCGGCCTGCGCTACGGAACCACAGCAGCGCAGATGCACTCCGTGGTGGATAACATTCGAAGCCTGTTGCTGAAACATACGTCGATAGAACGCGACTCGGTGCGTGTGCGGCTTCTCAGTTTCGGTACCTCTTCTCTCGATGTGGACGTCTACGCCTACGTGCTCGGGCGCGATTGGAATCACTTTCTCGAGATTCAGGAAGGGCTGCTTTTTTCTATCATGGAGATCGTCGGGCAGGCTGGGACTCAACTGGCTCTCCCGTCCCAGGCTATGTATCTTGCGAACAATCTTTTTGCCGGCGGAGCGACACCGTCGCGTATGCCTGAGTCCGCCCACGACAGCGGGGCCAGTGATCCTCAAACGTAGTACCCTCTCGGAATGGTCGCGATGAAGTATAAGAGCATCGGCCTTTGTTTCGGGTTGCTGGTGTTGCTCTTGCCGGCGGCTGCTCTGCCAGCGGAAGACGCGCAGCAAGAATCTCAAGCTCAGCCGACTGCCCAGGCACAAGCCGTTGCCAGTCCACAAGAGTCTCCTGAAGAAGAGACCACCCCGCAGGGTCAGGTAGTCATCGAGGGCCGTCCTATCCTGATCGTCTACGAGATGGTGACGGGCCGCACGCCCGATCAGCGTGCCCGCGCGATCGGGGATCGCATCAAATCTGTCGCGAGCCAGGGAGGAACTTCAACCGAGTCCATTGTCCTGGAGCGTCACGCGGGCTGGACCGAGATTGTCATCGGCAGCCAGGTCATCATGGCTGTCACCGACACGGACGCGAAAATGGCGGGCAAGCCCCGGGAGGAACTTGCAACCGAGTACTCCCAGAGCATAGGCCAGGCGATCCAGAACTATCGGCATGAGCACAGTTGGAGAATGATTCTGCGCGGCATCCTCAAGACTGCGCTCACCACGCTTGTGCTTATTCCGCTGATCTGGGTCATTCGCCGCGTGCATTTTGCGCTTCGAGACCGCCTTGAGAGATACATTCAAACGCGTGCGCAACTCCGCCAAGAGTCGGCCTGGCATCTTGCCGTCGCTTACGTAGGGCCGGTCGCCCTGGCGCTCGGCGCATTTCTCCGATGGCTACTCATTTTTGCCTTTCTCGAAGCCTATTTGACTGTCACTCTGGGCTTCTTTTCTTCCACGCGTGAAGTATCTCTCCAGGTAACGAAGTGGGTCTTCTCGCAGTTAGAATTTCTTGCCCAGTCCGGACTGAACTATCTGCCCAACCTGCTGATCATTGCCATCATTGCTTTAGTCGCGCACTATGTGATTCGAATCCTCCGATTGATTTTTAGCGAAATTGAAAAAGGAAATTTTAAGATCCGAGGGTTCTATCCCGATTGGGCATCCCCGACGGAAAGGCTGATTCGGATGTTGGTGATCGTCCTCGCGCTCATCGTCGCATTCCCGTATCTGCCCGGCGCCAAGAGTCCCGCTTTCAAAGGCATCTCCATCTTTGTCGGTGTCCTGCTGTCATTGGGTTCTTCGTCAGCAGTGGCCAACGCAATTGCCGGAGTCATCCTCACTTATATGCGATCGTTCCTGGATGGGGATTGGGTACAGATCGGCGACACGACTGGCGAAGTGATCGAGAAGAACCTGCTGGTCACTCGCATCCGTACGCCGAAGGCCGAGGTGATTACGATTCCAAATGCGACAGTGATGAGCGGTACGGTGAAAAACTACAGTACTGAGGCGAAGAAGAGCGGAGTTATCTTTCACACGACAGTGTCGATCGGATACGACACTCCGTGGCCCACCGTTCATCAACTGCTGGTCAACGCCGCTCTCACTACTGAACACGTGCTGCATCAACCTGCACCCTTCGTCCTGCAGCAGGCATTGAATGATTTCTATGTCTCCTACGAGCTGAACGCATACACCAATGCCCCACGCGAGGTACTGAACATCTTTTCGGATTTGCATCGGAACATCCAGGACAAGTTCAACGAAGCCGGCGTAGAAATCTGTTCTCCTCACTTCTCTGCGCTGCGGGACGGAAACGTTACTAGGATGCCGGAAGAATATGTCAAACCGGACTACAAGGCCCCGGGCTTTCGCGTGGAATTGAACCAGGCGGACGCAAAGGATGGCTCTCCCTCTTGAGTTCGGGAAAGATCGCTGTTTCTTTTGCCAGTAGCCATCGCCTGATTTGTCGACTAGACTGACTTGTCTTTCAAGGAGCGGCTCTTCAATGGCAAAGAATGACAACGAGAACGGCAGCGACAAATTAAAGCGCAAGGAATATGAGAAGGAGCTGAAGAAGCTCCAGGCGGAGCTCTGCAAGCTGCAGGATTGGGTCAAGTACAAAGGCCTGCGGGTAATGGTCGTGTTCGAAGGACGCGATGCCGCAGGCAAGGGTGGCACCATTCGCGCGATCACTGAACGGGTCAGCCCGCGCGTCTTTCGCCTGGTGGCCCTCCCCGCACCATCCGATCGGGAAAAGTCTCAAATGTACATGCAGCGCTATATACAGCATTTTCCCGCCGCCGGGGAGATCGTGATCTTCGACCGCAGCTGGTACAACCGAGCGGGCGTGGAATGCGTGATGGGCTTCTGCAACAAGGAACAGCACGCCCGCTTTCTGGAGCTATGTCCGGCAGTAGAGAAGTACATCGTGGACGCCGGGATCATCCTCATTAAGTACTGGCTCGAGGTCGGACAAGCAGAGCAGCAGCGCCGTTTCGAGGCGCGCATTCAGGACCAGGTCCGACAATGGAAGCTCAGCCCCATGGATCTTGAGTCCTTCCGCCGCTGGTATCAGTTCTCCCGCGCCCGCGATCTGATGCTCAAAGCAACCGACAGCAAGCACGCTCCCTGGTACATCATTCGCTCCGACGATAAGAAGAAGGCGCGCCTGAATTGTATCTCCCACCTCCTGAGCTTGATCCCTTACAAGAAGGCTCCGAGGCCTAAGGTGGAATTGCCGCCGCGGTCCGATAAAGGAAGCTACGACGACCACGCGACACTCAAGGGGAAACACTTCATTCCCGAGAAATATTGACGCTTATGTCCCGAACGACTGACCCGGTTCAATTCCCGTCTCTCTACCAGATCAACACCCGGGCTACGCTCACCGATCTCTTCGCGAGCCTGGGAAGGCAGCCGACGCTCGACGACTTTCCCGACGATGAACTGAACCGGCTCGCGAAGAGGGGCTTCGACTGGGTCTGGTTTCTCGGCGTATGGCAGACTGGACCCACTGGACGCAAAATCTCACTTGAGCACAGCGAGTGGCAGGCTGAATTTCGCGAAGTTCTTCCGGACTTTCAACCGAAGGACGTCTCCGGTTCCTGCTTTGCTACGACGGGTTACACCGTCAACACGGACTTCGGCGGAGCCTCAGTGGTGCAGCGCCTCCGCGACAGGTTGCATACGCGGGGCATGCGCCTCCTCCTGGACTTCGTCCCCAACCACACCGCGCTCGATCATCCCTGGGTCCGGACGCATCCGGAGTTCTATGTCCGCGGCAGCGAAGAACAGCTTAGCAAGGAACCGCAAAACTATATCCGCCTCGAAATGCCTTCCGGCCCCACGATCTTTGCCTACGGCCGCGACCCTTACTTTGCCGGATGGCCCGACACGCTGCAGCTGAACTACGCCGAGCCCGCGCTGCAGCAAGCGATGTTGCAGGAACTGCGCAACGTGGCCGAGCTGTGCGATGGCGTCCGGTGCGATATGGCGATGCTGATCCTGCCCGACGTTTTCGAGCGGACATGGGGCCTGCGGCCGGAGCCCTTCTGGCCAAATGCCATCGAGTCGATTCGCGCGATCAAGCCGGGCTTCTTGTTCATGGCCGAGGTTTACTGGGATCTGGAATGGACTCTTCAGCAGCAGGGCTTCGACTACACCTATGACAAGCGGCTCTACGACCGCCTTCGCGAAGGACATGCGCGCCCTGTGCGCGATCATTTCCGCGCCGATTCCGAGTTCCAGCGCAAGTCTGCGCGCTTCCTCGAGAATCACGATGAGCCTCGAGCCGCGGCCGCATTTCCTCGTGAGATCCACCAACCGGCAGCCGTCCTGACCTTTCTTTGTCAAGGCCTGCGCTTCTTCCATGACGGACAGTTCGAAGGCAGAAGAAAGAAGCTCTCGGTACATCTGGGCCGCCGACCTGAAGAACCAGTCGATACCTCTCTGCGCGATTTCTACGATCGCCTTCTCAACTGCGTGCATCTGCCTGTCGTTCGCAACGGCCAGTGGCGATTACTGGATTGCACGCAGGCGTGGGACGGCAATTGGACAGTGGACTGCTTCATCTCTTTTCTATGGCAGGCCCCGGGCGAGGCGTCACTTCTTGTCGTCGCCAACTACGCCCCCAATCAGAGCCAGTGCTATGTCCCGATTCCTCTCGAAAAACTTCGCGGGCATAAGATCCATCTTCAGGACCTGATGAGCCCCGTAGCACCTGACCGTGATGGTAACGAACTCGTTTTCCGAGGCCTTTACCTCGATATGCCTGCCTGGGGTTACCATGTTTTTCAAGTAACGCTGCTCGATCACGCATCCCCCGTGTGATCAGCGTCACAGATCGCATTGTTTTTCTCGACCGTACTAACGTGTTCGTTATTCCGTCGGCTTGCCCCGGTCATAACTCACGTGCGGACTGAAAGAGACTGCCATGAATGCTAAAGAACAGAAACGCACCCCCCTCTCGTATGTTGAGGTAACTGAACAGAAACGGCTGAACGAGGCGCGAGAGAAGGGTATTCCCTGGAAAAAGTGGGGGCCTTACCTCAGCGAACGCCAGTGGGGCACGGTGCGTGAGGACTACAGCAACGACGGCAACGCCTGGGATTACTTCACCCACGATCAGTCCCGATCGCGAGCCTACCGCTGGGGCGAAGACGGGATGGCCGGCTTTTCCGACGAAAAGCAGCAGCTTTGTTTTGCGCTGGCGTTGTGGAATGGCCGCGATCCCATTCTCAAGGAGCGCATGTTCGGCCTGACCAACAGCGAATCCAACCACGGTGAAGACGTCAAGGAGTACTACTTTTATGTCGACAGTACTCCCACGCACTCGTACATGAAGTACCTGTACAAGTATCCCCAGTCGGAATATCCCTATAGCGATCTGGTGGAAACCAACAAGCGGCGCTCGCGCGAAGAAATGGAGTACGAGCTTCTCGACACCGGCATCTTCGATGAGGATCGATATTTCGATGTCTTTGTGGAGTATGCCAAGGCCGATCCGGAAGACACCCTCATCCGAATCTCAGTATTCAATCGAGGTCCGGAGGCGGCGCAAATTCATTTGCTGCCAACATTGTGGTTTCGAAACACCTGGACCTGGGAGCATGATCAGCCCAAGCCTGTGCTGGGGCAGGTGGATGGCACAAAGATTTACGCCTCGCACCACCTGCTTGGCGAATACACCCTGCAATGCGAGGGTGCGCCGGAGCTGCTCTTCACCGAGAATGAGTCGAACGCGGCCAAGCTGTGGGGGCAGCCCAATGCCTCGCCCTATGTGAAGGATGCGTTTCATCGCTACGTGATCTCCGGTGAGACCGATGCGGTCAATCCGGCGAAGACGGGCACCAAAGCCGCAGCTCATTACGTACTGGATGTTCCGGCCGGTGGAAGCAAGGTTGTTCAGTTGCGTCTGAGTGCGAATGCTGCGGCCGATGCGTTCGATACCTTCGATCAGGTATTCGACGATCGGTTTGCGGATGCGAACGAGTTCTATGCGCGCATCACTCCGAATAATCTGAGCGAGGATGAGCGTCGCGTTCACCGCCAGGCGCTTGCCGGAATGCTTTGGTCCAAGCAGTATTACTACTTCGATCTTGACAGGTGGCTGACCGAGCATAACGCTCATCCACTGGTGGGATCGGGCCAGGGCAAATCGCGCAACGCCGAGTGGTTCCACATGCTGAACAGCGATGTGATCTCCATGCCGGACAAGTGGGAGTATCCGTGGTACGCGGCATGGGACCTGGCGTTCCACACGATTGCACTGTCGCTGGTGGACTTCGACTTCGCCAAGGATCAGCTGCTGCTGATGCTGCGAAACCTGTACGCGCACCCCAACGGGCAGATTCCGGCGTACGAGTGGAACTTCGGCGACGTGAACCCGCCGGTCCACGCCTGGGCGACCGTATTTCTCTTCAGGATTGAGTCGCAGCTAGGCCGAGCAGACCTGCGTTTCCTGGAGCGCTCATTCCAGGGACTGATGCTGAATTTCAACTGGTGGGTGAATCGTAAGGATCCGCAGGGGCGCAACGTTTTCGCGGGGGGCTTTCTCGGTCTGGACAACATCGGTGTCTTCGACCGCAGTGCTCCGCTGCCGACCGGCGGCCACCTCGATCAGGCAGACGGCACTGCATGGATGGCCTTCTACTGCCAGTGCATGCTGCAGATCGCGCTGATTCTGACCGATTACGACGACATGTATGAGGAAATCGCCTTCCGGTTCCTTGAGCATTTCATATGGATCACCTATGCGATGGACCGTATGGGCACGAACCATGATGAAATGTGGGACTCGGAGGACGGATTCTTCTACGACCTGCTGCACTTTCCGAATGGCGATGTCATGCGCCTGAAGATCCGCTCGATGGTAGGGTTGCTGCCAATGTGCGCCGCAACCGTACTTGAGAACGATGATCTCATGAGGCATCCGAAGATAGTCGAACTACTCCATTTGTTCCGTAAGCGCCACCCGGAGGTGATTCAAAAGATCGCCGCAGCCGAAGACGTAGAAGTCGGCGGATATATGGGGCGCCGACTCCTGACTGTCGCTAACAAGCCAAAACTGGTGCGTATCCTGCGCTACATGCTCGATGAGAACGAATTTCTCAGTCCCTACGGCATACGCTCCCTATCGAAGTATCACCTTGAGCATCCGTTCGTGTTCTACCTCCACGGGCAAGAGTATAAAGTTCAATACCTTCCAGCCGAGTCGAATACCGGGATGTTCGGGGGCAACTCCAACTGGCGGGGGCCGATCTGGATGCCGGTGAATGTGCTGATCATCCGCGGACTATTGTCGATGTATCCCTTCTATGGCCCGGACTTCAAGGTGGAATGCCCCACCGGCTCGGGAAATTACATGACGCTGTTCGATGTCGCGAAGGAAATCGCCCGCCGCAACGCAAGCATGTTTCTGCGTGGCGCGGACGGCAAGCGTCCGGTCTACGGAGGGACGAAGAAATTTCAGCAGGACCCGCACTGGAAGGATTACATCCTTTACTACGAGTACTTCCATGGCGATAACGGCGCCGGGCTCGGCGCCAGCCACCAGACAGGCTGGACCGGACTGATCGCTCGGGCCCTCGATCTGTTCGCGCGGCTGACACCGGAGGCGGTCATGAAAAGTGCCTCGGGCGTGATGGCTGATATGACGCGGGAGCAGGTGGCAGGGGAGTGACGTGTGGGGATTGTCGTCCTATGGCTTCCATCTCTCGCAGATCGGTTCTGAACATAGTAGTCATCGCAGTGCTCCTCGCCGCGCTGCCTGGTACGATTCGCCGCTTCATTCAAACTGGCAGTTTCTACATGTTCTCCCGGGAGTTCTTTCAGGACATGTTAGCGCGTCTCTCGGGGCCGGGCCGGTTCCGATTCATTCTGCAGCCGGTGGTGGCGATTGTGTTGGGCGCACGGGATGGTGTAAGAGACGCTCGAGCAGGCTCGTCTCCGTTCTTATGGGGCCTGGTCTTTCATCCTCAACATCGCAGCGGACTGATAAAGAGCGCGTTCGCATCCGTCAACGTTCTGGTGTGTATGGCGATCCTTCTGGATGTCATTTCGCAGCTTCTCATTTTTCGCAGGGTTAATCCTTTTGCGGCCTTGTTGCTCGGTCCGGTTCTGATCGCCTTGCCCTATTCGCTCTCCCGGGCAATTTCCAATCGGATATCTCGGCGGCGTAGCGGCAATGCGCCGATCACTCCGGCAAGTTGAACTGGAATGCGCGGTGATCCACTTCTGTGCGCGCAATCAGGACAACCACCGACCGCGGACCCGCCAGATAGCTCTCTCCCTGTACGGCGGGCGAGGTTTCCCATGCCACAATGTCGAGAGGCGAGTCGAGAGAAGTGTCGATCCATCGGTGCCATAAGCAATGTGAACCGCTCTCTATCAGTGGCAGCTCGAATTCGAGAGGCTCCCAGTAGGAGTTCAGGATCACGTGGAAGACTAGGTTTTCATCTCGCAGCTCTGCGCAGAATGCCAGGCAGTGCGAGTGATGGCTCCAGTCGGGCTGATTTTGTTTCACGCCATGCCAGGATTTTTTTGCCTCTGCGAGCATCTGGTTCAGGCTCTTCCGCTGTCGTTCCGCGCTCGTGTCTCGCAACAGGCGTCGCTGGATGAACAGTTTTACGAATCGAAGCACGTCTGCGTGTTTCTCGAGCAGGTTCCAGTCGAACCAACTCGTCTCGTTATCCTGGCAGTAGGCATTGTTGTTGCCGTTCTGTGTTCGCCGCACTTCATCGCCCATCAGAATCATGGGGAGGCCCAGTGCAAACGTAGTTACAGTCAGGAAATTCTTTACCTGCCGGTTACGCAGCAGTTCTATTTCCGGATCGTCGGCCGGCCCCTCGACGCCGCAATTCCAGCTGCGATTATCGTTGGCGCCGTCGCGATTGTCTTCCCCGTTGGCCTCGTTGTGTTTGTGATCGTAGGACACGAGATCGTTGAGCGTGAATCCGTCGTGACAGGTGACGAAGTTAACGCTCTGCTCCGCTTCGCGTTCCTCGTGTCCGTATATCTCGGGGCTGCCGAGGAACCGGTCAGCCATGCGCCGGGCCGATCCCGGCTCGCTTCGGAAGAAGCTGCGGATGTCATCTCGGAACCTTCCGTTCCACTCCTTCCAGCTGTCTCCAACAAAGCTGCCGACCTGGTAGAGCCCCGCCGCGTCCCACGCTTCGGCGATGAATTTTGTGCCTGCCAACGTCGGGTCGGACTCAATATCCCAGAGCACCGGCGGAGTCGCCATCAATTGGCCGGAGGAATCGCGCGAAAGAATCGACGCCAGGTCGAAGCGGAAGCCGTCGACATGCATCTCATGGACCCAGTAGCGCAGGCTGTCCACGATCATTCGCCGGACGACGGAATGATTGGCATTGAGTGTATTGCCGGTCCCTGTGTAATTTGCGTACAGGGCGCGGTCTTCCTCGAGGATGTAATAGGTGTTGTTGTCAATTCCTTTCAGGCTGAAGGTCGGGCCCGAGTGGTCGCCCTCCGCGGTGTGGTTGAACACCACATCGAGAATCACCTCGATACCGGCCTTGTGCAGCGCTTTGACCATGTCGCGAAACTCATCCGTCGGACCGAGATGGTCCTGCCGCGAGCTGTACGCCTGGTGGGGCGCGAAGAATGATACGGGCGCATATCCCCAGTAGTTGACCCTGCCCGGCGGACAATCCTGCGCATCGAACTGGAAGACCGGCAGAAGCTCCACTGCGGTAATACCGAGTTCCTCAAGATACGGAATCTTCTCGATCAGGCCGGCGTACGTTCCTCGCGTCTCTTCCGCCACACCGGAATTAGGATGGCGCGTGAAACCCCGCACGTGCATCTCGTAGATGATTGTCCGGGAGGACGGTTTCCGCAGAGGCGTGTCGCCTTCCCAATCGTAGGAGGAGAGATCGATGACCACGCTCTTCATCGCCGTCGCCGCATTGTCGCCTGGGCGACCGGCAGCAACGCGGTTATAACTCTCAGGTGCCCTCACAGCCCGGCCATAGGGATCCAGAAGAACCTTTTCCGCATCGAATCTCAGGCCATTTGCAGGGTCGAACAGTCCCCCCACCCGATAGCCGTAGATCTGGCCAGGTTCTACTTCCGGAACGAAGACATGCCAGTAGTGATACGTGCGGTTCGCGTACGGATCGAGACGAATCACGCGCGATGGTTCAGAATCGTCCTCGCGATTGAAAAACAGCAGTTCCACTGCGGAAGCCTGGCGGGAATAGATGCTGAAGTTGACGCCGCCCTCAATCGGCGTAGCTCCGAGCGGAGCGCTCTTGCCGATCGTAGCCGACTGATACACGCCCGCTATGTTTGGTGAAGCCGGCACTGCTGGACGGTTGAGGCTGACTACACTATCCATTTCCGGCCACTTCAGGGGCGGCGTGACTTGCTTTTCGATGTGCCCGAGAGTTCATGAGAGAATGCGTCTCCTTGGATCGATCGCCGTATGTTTTGCTCATGATACGCTCCGGGCATCTTTCCCAGTGCCGCTGGCCCTCGTCCTCGTACCGAAGACTCTCGTCTCCTCTTATTTCTGACAATTTCAGGTCGGACGCTGCGGTGATAGCTCGACAACTGGGAATGCGAGGAAGACGCAAGTCGAACTATTCAAAAGCGAGAGAAGATGAGGCGGAAGCCATCGCGACACGCTTCCACTGTGACACTCGTCACAGCCGGACTTGCAGACCTTGCCATGCTGAAAAAGAGGTGGAGTTCTTAAAGTGCTGGCGTCCAGACGCGGTTTATACTCGTTTGCAGCGCACGCCAGCCCGAAACACAGTCAGCTAACTCAATCCATCAGCGAACTCATTTATTCGTAACAGTTACCGTTGCGTAATCAGTCATACAAATCTGAGGTGCATTGTGAATCGTCGGAGTAGCTCAGCAGTTGCGACCATGCCTGCCGGCAGCGAAGCCGGGCTGTCACAGTCAGGCGAAGGAAAGACCGAATCCCCCAGCCGCGAAAACCTTCAGCGCATGGATGCGTATTGGCGCGCTGCAAATTATCTGTCCGTTGGGCAAATCTACCTGTATGACAATCCGCTTCTGAAGGTGCCGCTTTCGAAGGATCACATCAAACCGAGGTTGCTCGGACACTGGGGCACGACTCCGGGCCTGAACTTCATCTACGTGCATCTGAACCGTGTCATTAAGGCAAATGACCTCGACATCATCTATGTGACCGGGCCGGGGCACGGCGGCCCGGGTCTGGTTGCCAATGTGTATCTGGAGGGCACGTACAGCGAGGTATATCCCGAGATATCCCAAGATGAAGAGGGAATGAAAAAACTGTTCAAGCAGTTTTCCTTCCCAGGCGGTATACCCAGCCACGTTGCCCCCGAAACTCCGGGATCCATCCACGAAGGCGGCGAACTCGGCTACGCGCTCAGTCATTCGTACGGAGCTGCTTTCGACAATCCAAATCTCATCGTGGCCTGCGTCGTGGGTGATGGAGAAGCAGAAACAGGTCCACTCGCCACCAGCTGGCACTCGAACAAGTTTCTGAATCCCGCAACCGACGGCGCAGTTCTCCCCATCCTGCATCTGAACGGCTACAAGATCGCCAACCCAACCGTCCTGGCCCGGATCAGCCATGAGGAACTCGATCAACTTATGCGTGGATACGGCTACACGCCGTACTTTGTGGAAGGGTCTGACCCGGCGACGATGCATCGCCTGATGGCTGAAACCCTCGACCGGGTTATCGCCGACATCAAACAAATTCAGCATCGGGCAAGAAATGAAGGAAGCGACGATCGTCCTCTTTGGCCCATGATCGTCCTGCGCACGCCGAAAGGCTGGACCTGCCCCAAGGTCATCGACGGCAAACGCACCGAAGATTATTGGCGCGCGCATCAGGTGCCCATGGGGGAAATGCACCAGAATCCCGCGCACGTCAAACTTCTCGAGGCGTGGATGAAGAGCTACAAACCTGAAGAACTCTTCGACGACACGGGACGCTTCAAATCTGAACTGGCGGAACTCGCTCCGAAGGGCACGCAGCGCATGGGAGCGAATCCACACGCGAACGGTGGCTTGCTGTTGAAGAACCTCCGCATACCGGACTTTCGCGAGTACGAGGTCAAAACACCGGGGCCCGGCGCCGCCATTGCCGAAGCGACCAGGGAGATGGGCAAGTTCCTGCGAGACATTATGCAGCGGAATGCGACCACGCGTAACTTCCGTCTGTTTAGCCCGGATGAGAGCAATTCCAATCGCTGGCAGGACGTCTTAGACGTTACCAACCGGCCTTGGATGGCGGAGATCTTTTCCTTCGACGATCATCTGGCGCACGACGGTCGGGTCATGGAGATGCTCAGCGAGCACCAATGCCAGGGCTGGCTCGAGGGCTATCTGCTCACCGGCAGACACGGCTTCTTCTCCTGCTATGAGGCCTTTATCCACATCGTCGATTCCATGCTCAACCAGCATGCGAAGTGGTTGAAGGTCTGCAATCACATCCCCTGGCGCCGCCCCATTGCCTCGCTGAACTATCTGCTCTCCTCTCACGTCTGGCGTCAGGACCACAACGGCTTCAGCCATCAGGATCCCGGATTCATCGATCACGTTCTCAACAAGAAGGCAGAGATTGTGCGGATTTACCTGCCGCCGGACGCCAATTGCCTGTTATCTGTAACCGACCACTGCCTGCGCAGTCGCAATTATGTAAATGTGGTTGTAGCCGGGAAGCAGCCTGCCCCTGTTTGGCTCACGATGGATCAAGCCATCAAACACTGCACCGCGGGCCTCAGCATCTGGGAGTGGGCCAGCAATGACAGCGACGACGAGCCTGACGTAGTAATGGCGTGTTGCGGAGACGTGCCTACGCTGGAGACGCTGGCGGCGGTCGATATCCTTCGCAAGCTCGTTCCCGATCTCAAAATCCGAGTCGTAAACGTCGTCGACCTTATGAAGCTTCAGCCCGCCGAGGAACATCCTCACGGCCTCAGCAAGAGAGAGTTCGATTCCATATTCACTGAGGACAAGCCGATCGTCTTCGCTTTTCACGGATATCCCTGGCTGATCCATCGCTTGACCTACCGGCGGACCAATCACCACAACATCCACGCGCGAGGTTACAAGGAAGAAGGTACGACCACCACGCCGTTCGACATGTGTGTCCTGAACCAGATCGATCGATTCAACCTGGCTTGCGATGTATTTCAACGCGTGCCGAAGCTGCGCGCTCACGCAGCCTTAGCTCAGCAGAAAGTGCGCGAGAAATTAATTGATCATAAGAACTACATCTACAGGCACGGAGACGACATGCCGGAAATCAAGAACTGGCAGTGGCCGGGATCGGGTGTGAAGGCAGGCACACGAGTTGCAGATACAGCAGCGGACAACGTGTAGAGAATTTCGACCTGAAGGTGCCCCGGGGGCACGGCTACCCGGGTAGTAGTCTCACTGACGAATCAGCGCTGACATTGGTGCTATAACTCCACTATGAGTTTGCCGGTCCTGAGCTCTGCCCCCGACTCCGCCACGGTCACCCGCCGACGCTTCCTGCGGCAGAGCTTCGCCTTCAGTGCGCTGGCCGCGCTTGGATCCGTGCCCGGTCTGGCTAGCGCATTTCCTTCCGACCCTTCCGCGGTCGAAATCCTCATGCTCGGCGACTGGGGATACGAGGACTTCGCTGCCCAGACCGTCGTGGCGCGCGCCATGCGCGCGTATGCGCAACAGCACTCCCTTCGCTCACAGGCACTGCTGCTGCTCGGGGACAACTGGTACGGCCCACTTGAAGGCGGCGTGCACTCCGCGCGCTGGCAGACGCAGTTCGAAGAGATGTATCCGCCGAGCGATTTCGTTTGCCCCGCCTATGCCATCCTCGGCAATCACGACTACCAGATGTTTCCCGAGAGCAAGGTCGACGCCGAGCTCGAATATGCGCGCATCGGACGCACCAGCGCCGGCCCAACCCGCTGGACCATGCCCGCGCGCTGGTATCGTTTCGAGTTTCCCGCTCAGAATCCGCTGATCACGTTTCTTGCTCTGGACAGCAATGTACCGCACAAGGAAAAGCTGTTTCGGGGCCGTGACTTTACTCTTACAGAGCAGCAGCATGCCGAGCAGATCGCCTGGCTGGAAACCGAACTGAAGCGTTCGCGCGCCACGCCGCACCTGATCGCGATGGGCCATCACGCGGTTTACTCCGACGGATTGCACGGCGACCATGCGAGGCTGATCCGCGATTGGGACCCGCTCTTCCGCAAATACAATGTCCCGCTCTATCTCGCGGGACACGATCACGATCTGCAGCATCTCGAGTTCGCTGGGCATCCAACCAGCTTCTTTCTCTCCGGCGGAGGCGGCGCCGATCTGTACCCTATCCTGCTCGATCCCTCTCAGCGCGGCCCCTACGCCCAGAAGGTCTACGGCTTCAGCCATCTTTCCGCAACACCGAAACAGCTCACCCTCCGCCATCTGGATGAAAACGGCCGGACCCTGCATGCGTTTTCGAAGAGCGTGGATGGAAAGGTATCGATTCTGTAGCCGACGAGAAACATGGAGACAGGTTTCTACCGCCGCGTAAGAGCCTCGAGCTCGTCGAGCGTGCGCGGCCAGTCCGATCCCAGCAGTCGAGACAGGCTCCGGTCCGCGAGGACCTTGCCGCACGTCTGGCATCGCGCGCAGTAGTTGGTTTCGTTGTCAGCGTAGCGGATGCGCAGAATCTTCTCGCCGCATCTCGGGCATGGCTGGCCATAGCGCCCATGAACCGCCATATCCTTGCGGAAAGCGGTGACCTTTTCCGGAAAACCCGCATCCGCCTCAGCGTGCAGGCGGTCGATCCAGAGTGTGAGCGTGTCGCGCGTCGCGGCGAACAGCCGTTCCCACTCACGTTGATCGAGTTTGCGAGTGAGCGTGATGGGAGAAAGCTGCGCCGCATGCAGAATCTCATCCGAATAGGCGTTGCCGATGCCACTCACCACCCGCGGATCGGTGAGGGCTCTCTTGAGCGAGCGATTCTCGCTCGTGAGGGCGGCCCGAAAGGAATCGAGATCGCTTGAGAAGACATCGATCCCGCCCGGATCCATCGCCCGCAGACCCTCCTCGCCGGCGATCACGTGCAGCGACGCCCTTCGCTTCGAGCCGGCCTCGGTAAGTACGAGAGAGCCATCGGGAAAGTCGAAGGCTGCCAGGCTCTGACGGCCCGCCAGCTTTGCTGCCGGTGGACGCCAGTGCAGCCGTCCGGCAATCATCAGGTGCAGCACCAGCCAGAGATCGCCTTCGACTTCAATCGCGATGCGCTTGCCGATGCGCCGCAGTTCCCGAACTATGCGGCCTTCGACACTAGCAAGCGGAGGCTGCGCCGTTCTCAGTAAAAAGGCGCTCGCCAGCCGGACCCGCTCCAGCGACTTGCCAACGATGCGCGGCTCAAGCGCGCTCAGATAGGCGGCAATGTCCGGCAGCTCCGGCATGCCTCTAACATATAAGAATTTGGGTAGTGGGTCAGTTTGAAATTGGGGGCTGATACCCGTTGTCGGATTGGCTACACCGGAATCAAACGCACTTACCGACTCGCTCGACACTACCCGGTTTGTGTACGGGAGGGCCCAGCCCCCGGCGGCCCCACATAGATGCTACTTCTTTTTGTAAGTACCGCGCTTCGTCGCAACTGGTTCGGGCAACCCTCGCCAATTTCAAACTGACCCACTACCAGAATTTGTCATCCTGACCGGACACACAGGACGAACAAAAACTGGCCGACAATTTCGCCCAAACACCTATAATGGAAGTAGAGGCAAAAAAGGCCCGGCTGTTATCAGTCGGGCCGTTTCGTCTCTTTGATTGTCTGCTAGTAAGTCGTTTAGAATGAATCGGTACCAGGCTTGCACCTTAGAATGAATCGGTTACACTCCATAGCGCTGAAACCTGTTTAGAATCAATCGGTTTCAAATTCGCCTGAGGGTTGGGGGAGGGGTACCCCCCCTGACTTCCCAAAACGGAACTACTTCGCCAGCCTCGCCAACCGGTCATAGTTGAGAATGGCATTGAAGACCAGCGCATAGCTGCCCAGCGTCTCGCCGCGATACACCGGATTGTTGGCGAAGAGCAGCACGTTGCCCTCGCCGAGGTGAGCGTCGACGACGACGGGTTTCTCCTCGATTGCCGAGCCGCCGTCCAGCAGGCCGGAAAGCAGGAGCTGCTTGCCGGTGTTGAAGCGCAGGATGACCTGCGGCCGGTACTGCTCTGGGATGAGATAAACGTTATTCCGCGCCTCCTCCTCATTCAGCCGAGTCGGCTCCCACGGCTTGGGCGAAGGCAGCTCCGGTGCCTTGGCGTAAGGCCGATCCTCGGGAATGTCCTCGTCCCCCGGCCCCCCGCGCCCGGTAGGCCGCTTGAAATCTTTCTCCGTGGGAATATGCCGGTTGACAGTGATATCAGAGACCGTGAACGCCATCCCATCCGCGCTGTATACGGGGAGATCCGTGCCGTACCCGTTGGCCACCGGACTCGACTTATCCACAAAAACCGCTGCCAGAACGCTACCCACAACGCGAACGTTGCCGCGTGGCGCTATGAAAACTCCCGGCGCAAGCCCCATCTCGATGGCAAACTGCGCTGTGTCTTCCGAGGTGATGAAGAGGCCGCCCTTGCTGACGAAGTCCTTCAGGTGATCGACCCCGGCGAACGTTAGCCCCGGCCGCATATCAGGAGTGGAGTCAACCCGCCCAAGGTTCGGCGTGAGATCGGTCTTTTCCCACGGCAAAGGATTGCCCCACATCGGCATGCCGTTGATGACCTGTTGCATGGAAACGCGTCCCACAGGAGCGAAGATGATCACGTCATACTTCGACCGCAGGTCGGCGGTCTGGCCGACGGTCTGCGTGCTGATGTAGTCGTAGGGGACGTGCGCCTTGTCGAAGGCCAGCCGCCACCACCCTTCGGTCTGCGTGCCCAGCCACGTATGCATGAAGGCGATGCGCGGCAACTGCGCTGCGTGAGTGTGCGCAGAAGGTAGGGCGGCGATAGAGACAGCGTTCAGTCCCGCGTACGCAATCGCAGACTTGAGTTTCGTAGCGTCCGCATTCTGGATAAGCAGCGAACCGGCTTCGAAGTGGTGGCCCGCCGCATCGAACGGCTGGTCGGCCACCGAGACGGTCGCATCCTTGAGCGTGTAGCGCAGGCCGAGGAGAGAAACCTCTGACGAGTTGTTGACGGCATAGACGCCAGCGTTCCCGGCAATCTTGCCGAAGTCAGCGGAGGGATCGGCGACCGGCTCCATCTTCACCTTGAGGATGGCCGGGTCGGTCACGCGAACCGTCTTGACGTGGAAGAGATCGCCGAAAGACCAGCCGGTGTCGTCATAGGGATGCTTCTGCGGGTCGTCGGGAGCCCAGTACTGCCGGTCGAGCAGCGCATCGGCGATCCGGGAGTAGGGCTGATCCATGCGAATGACATAGCTGCCGACGGGGAAGGTTTCAGGCTTCGGCGCTTCAGATTTTTCTGACTTGTCCTTATCGGCTTTGTCTTTGTCCGCAGTTTTCTCCGGCTTCGCGGGCGGAGTGAAAGTGAATGGCTCTCCAAGACGGCTGATCTCGACATGCTGCAGTGCGAGCGTGTGCAGCAGCTCAGCCTGTCGGCTCGATGAGGGTTCGCTGAGCACGTAGGCCGCTGGCCCGGCACTTTGTGGCTTCAGCACGGAGCGCTTGCTCTTGGTGTAGTAGTTTTCAAGAAATTGCTGAGCATTTTGCGCGAAGAAGGAAATGGTCGAGAGCAGCGCCGTCTGCTCGTAGTTATTGTTATTGCGTTGCGACCAACTCACGACAGGCAGCGGCGGATTCGGCTTGTACCAGGTGCGCGCGTATTCCTCCGGATCGAGGATGCGTTTCTCGGTGTCCGCGCCGCCATTGCCGAATGTCTCATAGAGGCGGCTGATGCCGTTGTGCATCGCGGCCAGGAACATGAGGTAGCCCGGACTCCAGGTGTCGAAGTCCCCATGCGTGAAGACGCCGGGCATGCCGAAGGCGGTCATCTGCTCGATGTTGTTCCATCCGAGCATCTGCCACTCACCGTTGAGCAGCGGATCGACCCAGGCGTTGTACGGTCCGTCGCCTACGGTGTTGTCGTAGAGGAAGGGCACGGACTCGTGCAGATCGTGCAGGACCTGTGCGTGGAACTTGAGGTTGGTATCGAGCACATTGCGCGTGAGGTCGAGCGTCATGCCCATCGCATCGCGGTTGTTGTCGTGTGCGACGTAGTGTCCCCAGTACGCAAGACGTGGCCACTGCTGGCCTGGGTGGGCAAGGTGCCATTTGTAGATGTCCACCATGCGATCGCGGCCATCTACCTCGACGACCGGCGTGATGAGCACCACCATGTGCGAGCGGATGTACTGGATGTAGGGTGAGTCATCGACTGCGAGGCGATAGGCGAGCTCCATCAGGGCCGTGGGAGCGCCCGTCTCAGGCGAATGGATGGTACCGGTGATGTAGTAAATGGGGAACGAAGCCTTCACGAGAGCGTCGGCCTGGATATCGTCCATGTTGATAGTTCTCGGATCGGCCAGTTTGGCGAGGCGGGCATCATTCTCCGGCATCTTCGCCAGCAGCGACTCGTCGGCAATGGCGGCGGCGATCATCTCGCGGCCTTCTTCGGTGTGGCCGATGGAGAAGACCTTCACACGCGGCGTGCTCTTCTCAAGCAGGCGGAAGTATTTGTACACGTCTTCGGCGTAAGGCAGAATGCCGGGAGCTCCCGACACATCGCCGAGCACCTTGGCCGGAGTGGGAACGGTCTTCGAAGCGGGCAGATAGTCGGTTAGCGGAGAATTGAAGTAGGACTCAGTTGTGTACTGCTTGATGTGCTGCGTGTAGGACTCGTCGATGGGCTGCTTCGGATCTCGCGCAAAAGCCGAGCCGATGGTGGTCTGTGCGAAGAGGGTGCCGGTCGAGACAACAAGAGCGAGGACAACCAGCAGACTGCGGAGTCGATACATCACAAGCATCCTTAAGTTATGGAATTCGTGGGTGAAATCAATGATGAGGAAGGATATCAGAGAGATTTAGCGGCCAGCCTCACTCCCACTCAATCGTGCCCGGCGGCTTCGAGGTGATGTCGTAGACGACGCGGTTGATGCCGCGCACCTCGTTGACGATGCGGCTGGAGATGGTCTTCAGCACGTCGTAGGGCAGCGGCACCCAGTCGGCGGTCATCCCGTCTTCGGAGTGAACAGCTCGGATGGCGCAGGTGTAGGCGTAGGTTCGCTGATCTCCCATCACGCCCACGCTCTTGACCGGAAGCAGCACGGCGAACGATTGCCAGATCTGCTGGTAGAGCCCGGCATTCTTGATTTCCGTGACGACGATGTCGTCGGCCTCCTGCAGCAGGGCAACGCGCGCGGGCGTTATCTCGCCGAGGATGCGCACGGCGAGCCCAGGGCCGGGGAAAGGCTGGCGCTGGAGTATATCTTCCGGCATTTTGAGATCGCGGCCAATGCGGCGGACCTCGTCTTTGAACAAGTCACGCAGCGGTTCAATGAGCTTGAGCTTCATGGTCTCCGGCAGGCCGCCTACGTTGTGATGGCTCTTGATCGTTTGCGACGGGCCTTTAACGGATAAGGACTCGATGACATCGGGATAAAGCGTGCCTTGTACCAGCCAGGCCACCTCCGGATTGGCGCCGCCGAGTTGCTGCAGGATGCGATGAGCCTCGTCATCGAAGACTGCGATGAACTCGTTGCCGATGATCTTGCGTTTGGTCTCAGGATCAGTGACTCCAGCGAGTTTGGCCAGGAAGCGCGCGCTGGCATCGACGGCCACCAGGTTGAGGCCGAGTTTTTCGCGAAGATTCTCCTGCACCTTGAAGAACTCGTTTTTGCGCAGAACTCCGTTGTCGACAAAGACGCAGGTCAGCCGCTCGCCAATCGCACGGTGAACAAGGACAGCGGCGACTGACGAGTCGACTCCGCCCGAGAGTGCGCAAATGGCGTGCCCATCGCCAACTTTTTCGCGGATCAAAGCAATGGTGGACTGGATAAAGTGCTCGGGCGTCCAGTCAGGCGTGGCTTTGCAGATGTTGAAGAGAAAGTTCCGCAGCAGAGCCGTGCCCTGCTTGGTGTGATGAACTTCGGGGTGAAACTGGACGGCCCAGATGCGGCGCTCGGGATCGGCAATGCCGGCGACGGCGTTCGAGGTCTTCGCGGTCAGATGAAAGCCGGGTGGCAGTTCGACGGCTTCGTCGCCGTGCGACATCCAGGCGCTCAGTTGGGACGGAAGGTCGGCGAAGAGCGCATTTTGAGAATCAACAACCGAAACCTCAGCATGGCCGTACTCGCGCTTGTCTGCCGGGCGGACTTTGCCACCGAGATGATGCGTGATGAACTGCAGGCCGTAGCAGATGCCAAGCACAGGCACGCCGAGCGCGAGAATGGCAGGGTCGGCATCCGGCGCGTCGGCATCGTAAACCGAGCAGGGTCCTCCGGAGAGGATGATGCCGATGGGATTCTGTGCGCGAATCTCTTCAAGTGGAGCGGTGCAGGGCAGAACGACGGAAAAAACGTTCTGCTCGCGGATGCGGCGGGCGATAAGTTGTGTGTATTGGGCGCCGAAGTCGAGGATGACAATCGAGGATGTGTCCACTTGACAGTTTACTTGACGGATAGGATTATGCGCCGAAGGCGCGTGTGCCCTGGACGGCAAGTCCCCGCCAGAACTGAATAAATGCCACCAGCCTTGCCACCTGAAAGAAATCCGATGCAATCAGGTAGAGCACGCTGACGACAACCAACCATGCATAAAGCGGCGGGCCCTCCATGTTCGAGGCGAAGGGCAGCGGAATGGCCGAGAAAACCATCGCCAGTACGATCAGCGCAAGCTTGATGATGCCCAGGATGAGATTGACTTCAACCAGCTTGCCTCTGAGGGGGCCGAGGTTCAGGCTGCGTAGAAGGCTGGATCCCACGCTGCGATTTTCCAGTAGAACTAGCAGTGGCGCAATGGAGAAGACCCAGCTGACGAGAGCCCACAAAGTGAAAATTCCCAGTGAGAGGCAGATCACGAGTGCGCAGTACGCGACGAGATTGGGCTCGTCTCCGGAGAGCGCATAATTCGCCGACCATTGAATCGCCGCGAACCAGACAGCAAAGCTGCCGCCGAGAAAGAGGATGCGCAGCAGTTGTAGAAGAATGAGCGTAAACGGGCGGCGAGGCAGCGAGGGATCGTAGCGGCGGAGGACCGTGTTCCGCCCGACGCCCGAGGCCACCGCCCATGCGAGCACAGCAACCGGAAGTAGCCACAGAGCAGTGCGAATGATCGGCGGCGCGACGATGGCATAGATGCTCGAGGCGATTTCGGCGGCGCGGCTCGGATCGACAATCGAGAACTGATCGATGCCCGTGGCGGCGAGCTGGCTCGACACGGCAGCGTAGAGTTGAAGGCCTTCGTAAACAAGCAGCGTGAGCAGCGGCAAACCGAGGATCCAGCGCCACAGCAGCTCAAGTGCGAGCAGGGAAGGCTGCGACCAGCACTCGCTCAGGACATGAACGAAGGATTGCGTACCCCTAACCGTCCTGGCACTGTCCGTTTTGTCCACAGCCATCCGCTACTTCACCACGATATTGACCAGCTTGCCCGGCACGATGATCAACTTGGCGACTGTCTTGCCGTCGGTCGCCGCCTGAATCTTTTCGGCAGCGAGCGCCGTGTCGCGGAGCGTCTCCTCGTCAGCTCCCGCGGCAACGCGGATCACGGTGCGTAGCTTGCCATTGATCTGGACGGGAATCTCGATCTCGTCTTCGCGGGCGAGAGCCTCGTCGTATTTCGGCCAAGGAGCGCGCAGCAGGTTGTCTTTCTGGCCAATCTGCTCCCACAACTCGAAGGCAAGATACGGCGCAAAGGGCGCAAGCAGCAAGACCAGGTCGCGCAGGATCACGGCGAGGACTGCATCCGGCACTTCGCCTTTGCTGATCGCTGGCTCGGCCGCCGTGACCGTGTTGACCAGCTCCATGATTGCGGCAATGGAGGTGTTGAAGTGCCAGCGTCCCGCGAAATCCTGGGTAATTTTGCGGATGGTTTGGTGCAGTTTTCGCAGCAGTGCCTGCGATGTTGTCGAGGCAGGCGCTGACGGCACTGTATTCGCGCTCTGAGCACGGTCGGCGTATTTCGTGACGAAGCGAAAAACGCGGCCGAGGAAACGGCTGACTCCGGCGACTCCATCCTCCTGCCAGTCGAGGTCGCGGTCGGGCGGAGCGGCAAAGAGAGCGTAGGCACGCGCTGCGTCGGCGCCATAACGGGCGATCATTTCGTCTGGCGAGACGACGTTGCCCCTGGACTTCGACATCTTGGCGCCGTCCTTGATGACCATTCCCTGGGTGAACAGGCGCTCGATGGGTTCGTCGTTCTGGACCAATCCAAGATCGCGCATAACCTTGGTCCAGAAGCGTGAATAGATCAGGTGCAGAATCGCGTGCTCGACTCCGCCAATGTATTGGTCGATGGGGAACCAATATGCAACCGCAGCGGTATCAAATGGCGCGCTGTTGTCTCTCGCACTGGTGTAGCGATAGAAATACCAGGAGGAATCGACGAACGTATCCATGGTGTCGGTCTCGCGGCGCGCGGGGCCTCCACATTTCGGACAAGTAGCGTTGACGAACTCCGGCAAGTGCCCGAGCGGCGACCCGCCCGTCTGTGTGATCTCCACATTCTCCGGCAAGAGCACCGGCAGATCGCCGTCAGGCACAGGAATGATGCCGTCCTTCTCGCAATAGAGCATCGGGATGGGCGTGCCCCAGTAGCGCTGGCGGCTGATGCCCCAGTCTTTCAGGCGATACGTAACCGTGGCCTTGCCAAATCCATTTTCCTCGGCAAAGGCAGCCATTTTCTTCTGCGCTTCCAGGTTGCCGAGGGAGTTGAAGTCGCCGGAGTTGATGAGCAGGCTGTCCTCGGCCGTGTACGGTATCAGGGGTTCGTCGGCACCATTCTGTTCCTGATCGGCCGTGCGGTGTGGGAGGATGACAATACGGATTTCGAGGCCGTACTTTTTCGCGAACTCGTGATCGCGCTCATCATGGGCGGGCACCGACATGATGGCTCCAGTGCCGTAGTCGAGCAAGATGTAGTTGGCCACCCATACAGGCAGACGCTCGCCATTGAAAGGGTTGATGGCGTAGTGGCCTGTGAACACTCCGTGCTTCTCGATGGCTCCGATGTCCCCCGCTTCGCGCGCATTCTTCTGCTGGTCAAGAAGCGCAGCGACTTCGGCGCCGAGCTTTGCATCCGCTGCGGCGAACTCTTTGACGAGCGGATGTTCTGGCGCGAGTTGGACGCTGGTTGCGCCGAAAATCGTGTCAATGCGGGTGGTGAAAACTGTGATCTTCTTATCGGAAGGTTTTACGGTTTCATGCGCAGGCAGGACTGCGGTTCCGGCCTGCCGCGAGGGATCCTCATCTTCAGGCGCGCCGGCTGCGTCCTCGACATCGAACGTAACTTCCGCGCCTTCGCTGCGGCCGATCCAGTTGCGCTGCATGGTGCGGACTTTTTCCGGCCAGCCCTCAAGCTTGCTCAAATCGCCGAGGAGCTCCTCGGCGTAATTGGTGATGCGCAGAAACCATTGCTCCAGATCGCGCTGCTCCACAATCGTGTCTTCGTGCCGCCAGCAGCGTCCGTCAATGACCTGCTCGTTGGCGAGCACGGTGCAACATTCCGGACACCAGTTGACCTTGCTCTTTTTGCGATAGGCCAGCCCGCGTTCGAACATCCGGATGAAGAACATCTGATTCCACCGGTAGTACTCGGGGAAGCAGGTCGTGATTTCGTTGCGCCAGTCATAGCTGAAACCGATGCGGCTCATTTGCCGCTTCATGGCGGCAATGTTTTGCAGTGTCCACTCGCGCGGGGGCCTGTTGTTCTTGAGCGCGGCGTTCTCGGCGGGCAGGCCGAAAGCGTCCCAGCCCATGGGATGCAGCACGTTGTGCCCCGTCATCCACATGTAGCGAGCAAGCGCGTCGCCGATGGCGTAGTTGCGCACGTGTCCCATGTGGAGCTGGCCCGAAGGGTAGGGCAGCATCTCGAGCACGTAGTACTTGGGCTTGCCGCTGCTTGCTGGTTCCGCGCCGTACAGGTCGGGCTGATCCGCCCAGCGCTGCTGCCAGCGAGGCTCGATTTCGGCAGGAGTATAGCGAGGTTCACGCAATGGAGACAGAGATGGCTCCGCTGGGGCCGCTGGTGCGGTGGTAGTAGTTGTTTTGTTCGCGGACATGTCAGTCTTGATTGTAAATGGGAGCGTGTCGTGACACTGCATACACCGAATCCGATGATCGCGTTGGGGGTAATGGCTTCAACTGCCGGCACCGATGCGGTCTATGTGCTCTTTACTGCGGCGGTAGGGGCTCGCCGTAAATTCGTAGCAGCAAGCTGGAGCAGCGTCTGGTACCTGCTGTCCGCTTTCGCAGTCATCAGTTACACCGGGAATCCCGTATATGTCGTGTTTGCCGCCGCCGGGTCGTGGCTAGGCGCCTTTGGCGCGGTAACGTGGCTGGGGCGCGCCGACTTGAAGGGTCCGGCGGCCAAGCCGCGGCTGTGATTACCGCTTACTTCGAGCCCGTGCGGGCTTGGCGGAAGTCGCAATCAGGCTGCGCAGTGTCTGCACATTCTTTGCATCGTCCCCCGGCTCGTCGACTGGCACCTCGGCGATGAAGGCGCAGTGGCGGAAGCGCTTGTCGTTGAGCAGGCGGCGAAAGGGCTCGAGTCCGATGGTACCCTTGCCGATCTGCTGATGCCGATCCAGCTTCGATCCGCGGGCAGCCTTCGCATCGTTCGTGTGCCAGACGCGGACATCCGCAAAGCCGATAGTGTTCTTGATCAGATCTACGGTCTCTTCGTATCCCTCGGGACTGACGAGATCGTAGCCAGCGACGTGGCAGTGGCAGGTGTCGAGACACGCACCGATGGGAACAACCGGCCTGAGGCGTGTGATGAGTTCCGCGACCTGGTCGAAGCTGCTGCCAAGCGAGAATTCCGCGCCGGCGGTGTTTTCGATGAGGATGCGGAAGTTGACGTCATCGAGATTGAACCCGTCGGTGGCTTCGGCAATGGACGCGGCGGCCAGCACCAGGCCTTCTTCGCGTGTGAGGCCGCGCCACGAGCCAGGATGGAGCACGAGATACTCCGCGCCGAGGGCCAGGGCGCGCTCCACCTCTCCCCGAAAAGCGGCTACAGATTTCTTCCGCACCTCCTCCGACTGGCTGCACAGGTTAACCAGGTAGCTAGTGTGAATCACCATCGGCGTGCAGTCATATTTCCTTCGAAGTTCGGTCAGTTGACGCGCGTGGCTGGCATCTATCCGCGCCGGCCGCCACATGCGTGGGCTCGAAGAGAATATCTGGAACGTGTTTGCGCCGATTTCGTGCGCGCGTTCGGCGGCTTTGAAGACGCCGCCTGCGGTCGAAAGGTGAAACCCTATGCGGGGATTGCTCATCTCAGTTCAGTGTAGATTTTGACTTGACGGGATGACCAGCGAACGTTGACCGTTGGGTGGCGAGAAAATTTGAGAATGAGAACCGTGATTACGGCCGATCGGCTGATTTCCCCAGAACGATCCATAGCAAACCCTGTGGTTGTTGTTGAAGATGGCGTAATTACGCGGATGGATTCGCGTGCGAGTGCCGAGTTGCCCACGGGCAAGCACCTGGATTTTCCGGGTTGCACGCTGGTCCCGGCATACTTCGACGTTCATATCCACGGCAGCGCCGGTCACGACGTGATGGAGGGAACGCCGCAGGCGTTTTCGACAATCGGAAAATTCTTGGCGGGGCATGGAGTGGGTGCGTATCTGGCAACCACGGTTACGATGCCGATGGATGCGACCCTGAAGTCGCTCGCTGCAATGGCCGGCTTGATCGGGCGTGACATCGATGGCGCGCGGCCCCTCGGAATCCACATCGAAGGACCGTTTCTTTCGCCGCACAAGAAGGGTGCTCACCCTGCAAGGCTGTTGCTCACTCCATCGGTCGAGTTGTTTGATCGCATGTGGCAGGCGGCAGAGGGAAAAATCCGGCTCATGACGATCGCTCCCGAGCTGCCGAATGCCGAAGAGGTGATCGCGCATGCAACGGCACTCGGCGTGCGCGTCAGCATGGGCCACAGCGATGCCGATACAGCAGCAGCCCGAGCCGGAATTCGTGCCGGGGCTGTCACGGCGACACACACCTTCAATGCCATGCGGCAATTCGATCATCGTGATCCGGGCCTGCTGGGAGTGGTGCTCACCAACGACGATCTTTTTGCCGAGCTCATCTGTGACGGTCTGCATGTCCATCCCAATGCCGTGCGCATTTACTGGAAGTCGAAGGGCCCTGAGCGGGCGATGCTGATTACCGATGCAATGACGGCCGCGGGCATGCCCGACGGCAACTACATGCTTGGCGAACTGGATGTGCGGGTGGTCGAAGGCAAGTGCATCCTCGACGAGAACACCCTTGCCGGCAGCACGCTGACGCTCGATCGCGCCGTGCGCAATTTTGCCGAGTTCACCGGCGCCACCATCGACGATCTGTCGAAGCTCGCCAGCCGCAACCCGGCGCGCATGACAGGATTCGAGGCCGAAGCAGGCTCGCTGGCTATAGGGCGCATAGCGGATATCACTGTGCTTTCCGCCAAGAACGAGGTGGTGGAGACGATCCTGCGCGGGCGTAACGTGGTCAACGTTTAATGGCTTGCCGGGCGCGCCACAGCGCTCCCTGAATCGGATCGACTGCTTCCGGCAGGATGTGAACGCTCGGCAAGGCACACTGGATAGTGTCGATCATGCTCTGACGTACGAAGCCGACTTTTTCAAGGATGCTGCCGGTGAAGGCAATCCCTGGAAGTGGTGCATGGGGGTCGAGGTTGCGGACGTGACGGAATGCCTCGACTGCATCTTCGCCAAGAATGCGCCCGCCCAGTTCCAACACCTCCAGCGCGACTGCGTCCCCCTGCTCGGCGCACTCGACGACAATAGGCGCGAGTTGAGAGAAATCCGGCGGTGGTGTGCGATTACCAATATCGACGACCTCATCCAGACTGTTAGCAGACCAGTGCCGTATCACGCGGTCGAGAATGAGCGTTGGTTGCGCGAAATCTCTCGCACGGCATGCGGAGCGCACCGCCTGCACACCGATCCAATGGCCTGAGGCCTGGTCGCCGAGCGCCGGACCCCAGCCGCCTACGTTGAGCATTTCGCCGTAGCTGGTACGGCCCATCACATTCGATCCCGTTCCGGCCATGGCGAGTACACCGGCTGCTCCCGGAAAGGCCGCATCGAGCGCAATCTCTTCGTCGCCGCAGACCACAATTTCGCCGCCCGCCCATTTTGAGAGAATCTGGCGCATCCACCCGTCGGTCTGCGGCAGACGCACACCTGCCGTTCCAATGCACGAAGCGGAAATCGCTCTGAGATCGACACCGCTCTGCTTTGCAATCTCGCCAAGCAGCGCAGACAGATTTTGCTGGGCCTGCTCGATGGTCACGCGCAGAGGCTTGATGCTGCCGCCAGTTTCGAGGGCAAGCACCTGCGTGTCGTCAGCTAATGCGCAGGTGGTCTTGGTGCCTCCGGCGTCGAAGCCAAGAAAGTACGCCATCGCTAGCGCTGGGCCTCGTCACTGAGCGAGGCGTCAAGGATCCCGGAGAGCACGTTGAGACTGCCGTCGACTTTCGGACTTTCAAGGCCGAGGATTCTTACGACCAGCGGAAACACATTGATGTTTTCGAAGGGCTTTACGGTGCTTCGCGGACGAATGTCCGGACCCTCGGCGAAGAAGATGGCGCGCATCGAGGTCATCTCGTAAGGGTTGTAACCATGCTCACCCACGGGAAGGTAGTCCGGGCGATCGGCAGGCGGCGGATTCGCGCGGATCATGGTCGGGCCCTTGGCGATTATGACCGGATCTCCCTCGCGCGGGTTGCTGTTGTAGTGCAGCTCAGCCGGCACCTGGGCGCGGCGATAGACGAGAAAACCCGCATCGGCGGCGCGCAGCTTTTTATAGATGCGTTCGGCATCGGCTTCGTTGGGCGGATAGAGCAGGGAACCGACGGTCGGAAAATCATTGAGCGAGACATACTTATCCAACGTGATCCAGTCGCCCTGCACGCGTTCCATGCCATGATCGGCAACCACAATCAGATCGATGGGCAGGTGCAATCCATCGAGTTCTTTCTCAAGCCGTCCCACCAACTCGTCTACATGCTTGACAGCTTCCGCCACCTGCGGGCTGTTGGGTCCGTGCTCATGCCCGGCATGGTCAACATCCGAATAGTAAAGCGTGATGAAATGCGGACGCTGATCCGCCGGCAGTTTGAGCCACGCCATCACCTGGTCGATCCGCTTATTGTCGTCGACCTTGTTGTCAAAGTGGAGATAGTAACTGGGGCGCTCGCCGGCGATTTCCGCCTCCGAGCCAGGCCAGAAAAAACAGGCACTGCGCATCCCCTGTTTCTCGGCCAGCGACCACAGCGGTACGCCACCATACCAGGAGCCATCCGTGACCGCCTTGCTGTCGCGCATCGAGTAGGTCTGTTTCCGGTCGGGATCGTAAAAGCTGTTGGCGACGATGCCGTGATGCTCGGGATAAAGGCCCGTGACCAGCGTGTAGTGGTTCGGGAAGGTCAGCGACGGATAAGAGGGGATCATCCCGTCCGGCGCACTGGCGCCCTTCGCACCAATTGCAAGAATGTGCTTCGCACCGTACTTCTTCGGGTAGTCATAGCGAAATCCATCGAGCGAAACCATGACCACGTAATGCTTCTGCTGTTGTTCGGCTGTATTCGGGCCGCGGTCGACGGCGATGACCGGCGTGATCTGCTGTGCGCTTGCAGCGCAGCAGATCAGCGTCAGAAATCCTGTAAACACAGCTCGGCGAATGAGGGATTTCATGGAGGGCAGCGATCCTTTCCCGTAAAGCTTATACGACGAAGCGAACGGTTGACTCGCTCCTGCGGCCTTCGGGAGCGCGCGCAGCTATCGTATGAAAAAAGCCCACGCCGCCACGGATAAGCCGGCTATGCCAAAGGCCATGCCTAGCCCCCAGTATGCCCGCTGGCGCGTGAGCAAAGTGATCGAGGTGATCACCAGGCCGATCTCGAGCAGGGCCTCGCCAAGGTCAAAGCGATTGGCATGGCGCTCGGCTTTGCGTACCTCGCCCTCGAACTCCTTCGCCTTTTTGTCTTCTTCGGCGAGGTCTTCATTCCATTTCTCCAGGTGCGATTTATAGCTGTCCGTCACCTTGTCTGCGGCGGCAGCGTCCCGGATGGGCAGGGCAGCGAGCAGATCGGCTGTGAGTTCGGTGTTGTATTGCCGGTTCTTCTTCGCCTGATAAAGGTTCCACTGGTCACTGGCACGCGCCTGATCGAGTACAGCTTCGGTGTGTGTACGATGGCCGAGCACCGTGGTGACGGCAACCAGCACTGCCAGTAGGCTCATGGTAAAACTCACTGGTCGCAGACTCGCGTCCTTCTTGGCTTCTTCGCTTTGCTCCTTGAGCTCCTGTGCTTCGTTGGCTTCCATATCGCTCCTGACCGGACTTAGTGTACGGACTTGAGCGACCTCACGTCGAGCCACAGCTGGCGACGACGCGGAGAGCGTCAAGACTATTCCGTCTGTCTAGAAATCCGAAAACGCCTCCAAATCAGGTTTCGAAGAAAGTACTTGACTTTCCTGCCAAATGTACTATTTTGACAACTCACGTTCTGTTGAGCACAGTCGGCGCTCGTGCTCGAATTGACCCGGAACTGTCAACTATTCCGGTTTGGCGACTAGTTCCCGGCCTCAACGCCTGTACTCCGCGGACTTACAAGCGGCAGCCGCTGCGATCGGACGAGTTTCTCAGCCGTGGCTGCTGGAGGATCGATGTCGACCACACTCTTGTCGCCGTCCGAGCGGGTGGATCCGCCCGCCACCGGCCAACCGGCGCCTCAGCATCAAGAGGTAAAGGCCTGGCTCCATCGCATGGGAGCGGACAGGCTGGGCCATGCCCATACGAAGTCGCTTTGTCAGCATTTGCTTAATACCCGCCGGATACTCGCGCGATGGTCGCAGCCAGTCTGGACCCAGAATGCCGGAGCGCTCCACAGTATTTATGCCACCGACGTCTATAAAACTCAGCTGATCCCTTTGAGCGAGCGAGCCTCGGTCAGATCCTTTGTCGGCCACCAAGCCGAGCGCACCGCCTTTTTGTTCTGCACACTCCCTCGTCAGGGGCTGTTCGCCGCGTTGGATCGGAGAGTAACAACCTCGAATCGTGAAGGCGCGCTCGAGCTGCGCTCGAATGGCGGCAATGTCAACGAAAAGCTGAATCAGCAGGAAATAGATTCCTTGCTCCTGATCCACATGGCCAACGAGGCGGAACAGGCACAATCCTCCGACGGCGGACCGGGGCTATGGTTCGAACGCCTGTGCTCGATGGCCAGACACCTCTCGGCGGCTACGTCTCCTCCACCATTTCTTCTATCCGGTCATCCGAGCCCCTCTCGTGAGCAGGAGCAAAACGCCCGCGCGTCATACATAAGCGGTCTGGAAGCGCTAAAGGCTGGAAATCGCGGCGAAGCCGCTCAGAAGCTGTCAGAATCGTCAAACCTATGCCCGGTTTGGGCCGAGCCCATCATATGGCGCGCTTACCTGGCGCTGCAGGAAGGAAACCTCGGGTTGACCCTGAGATTGGCGTCGGAGGCTAAAAGGCAACTCTCGGCGATCGGCGTTGCCTGGGACAAGAGGCTCACCTTTACAGAGTGGACCTGGCTGGCTTGTGCCCTGGAGAGGCTCGCTGCAGAAAAGCCAGGCCGCGCCTTTTCTGCTCCACTGAATCGGCGATTCAGCTCACTGACTGAGAGGTTTCACCATCCTCAGCGCACCGCGAGCGCCGAGCCAGGCGCTGTGGCGGAGACATCTTCTCCGCATACTGAAGAGAATATTTCTAGCTCGCCTCTGTTCGACGCGCGCTTCCAACAGTACATGAGCCTGTTTGCCGACAACGCCGCGAATCCGAGGATGTTTCGCTACCCATCGTTGCGATCGCGCCCGTTTCATAATGCCGAGACCTTTCCCATCGTTGTCGATCTGGAGGCCAACTTCGAACAGATCCGCCAGGAGGTCTTGGCACTGGACGAGAATTCCTTCCATCCGGAAAGCGAAAAGAGCATCAAGCGCTCAGGATCGTGGCAGGTGCTCATGCTTTACGAGCGGGGCCGAAAGAACCAGGCGAACTGCGACCTGTGTCCAACGATCACTCGGATCATTGAGCGCAACAACACCGTAAAGACGCTCGCGGGATTGATGTATGTATCGCGAATGAGCCCCCACACCGCCATTCAGGCTCACCATGGCCCGACGAACATGAGATTACGCTGTCATCTTGGAATACAGGTTCCCGGCGGAGACTGCGCCATCAAAGTAGGCGAAGAAATACGTCACTGGGAGGAAGGCCGGTGTCTCGTGTTCGACGACTATTACCAGCATGAAGCATGGAACCATACAGACGAGATGCGGACCGTCGTCATCCTCGATATCTGGCACCCGGAGTTATCACGACGGGAGATACAGCTCCTTGAGGGGTTGCACCGATACGTGGCAGCGCAAACACAAAGTCTGAATAACTATTGGGGCGGCAACGAAAAGGCACGACGGCGGAATTATGACTGAGAAGACATGGGCCTTCGCACGCGACAAAACAGCAGCCGTTCGGCCTAAAAGCTCGGGAGTGTGCCTTGTGACCGGAGTAGCCGGATTCATTGGCTCGCACCTAGCTGGGGCGCTACTCGCGAAAGGGCATTTTGTAATCGGAGTCGACAGCCTGAACGACTATTATTCCCCGCAGTCGAAACAAGAGAATCTCTGCGCTCTTCTTGCCTCTAAGGCGTTCATATTTCACAAGAAAGATTTGAATGATATTCCAGCGGGTACCTTTCCCGCTCACATAGACTACGTCTTCCATCTTGCCGGACAGCCGGGAGTTCGGTCGAGTTGGTCAACGTCATTCGAGACCTACTTGATCAGTAACATCCTCGCGACTCAGAGGCTTCTCGAATTGATTGTCAATTGCGATGTCCGACGACTCATCTTCGCCTCCTCCTCATCTATCTATGGCCAGGCATCCGTGCCTGTAACGGAAGGTACGATCCCTCGTCCTCTTTCCCCGTATGGAGCTACCAAGCTCGCTGCAGAAGGGTTATGTCTTGCTTACAGCTCGGAATATTCACTGCCTCTAACGATTCTGAGATATTTCACAGTTTACGGTCCCCGCCAGCGTCCGGATATGGCCATCCATAAGTTCCTGAATGCGGCGATGACACAAACCCCGATCCGCATTTTCGGTGATGGCACACAGGGGCGCCCATTTACGTATGTTGACGATGTAGTCGACGCCTCCGTTTCGGCGATGAGCGAATCATGCCACACCTCGATTTACAACATCAGTGGCGGGCGTCCAAGTACGCTCAATGACTGCCTGGCCATCATCGAGGAGACGACGAGCCGCCGCATAACCCGTGAGTTTTGTGAGACACAGCGCGGCGATCCCTATGAAACGGAAGCGGATATTTCAGAGGCGCGAAGATGCCTGGGGTATGAGCCACGGGTTTCTCTCGAATCCGGGATTGCTCGAGAGTGGGAGTGGATGCAGCTGCACCTCGCCGGAGTTGTTTCGTTGTGAAAGGTTGGTGAAATAGCGGTCCGAGTTGATGATTTAGCGATTGACAATGCGCGACCCCTCTTCTAGGCTTCTTGCGATCTTGAAAGTCAGCCATTCCTTCCTTTGGGTACGGTTCCAATGCATGAGTCGAACCGCACTGTCCACGGCCTGTGGATAGGTTCCAACCTCTCAAAGCTGGAGTTGCTCACTCTCTGCTCTTTTGTCGATCACGGACACGATTTCAACTTATGGACTTACTCTGATATTCATTGCCATTTACCGCAGAGGGCGCGGTTGAGGGATGCCGCTGAGATTCTTCCGGCAGACTGCGTATTCAGGAGATCGACCATAGACGCAGAATGCGGGGTGGGAAGCGGTAGTTGTGCTGGGTTCTCCGATCTTTTTCGCTACAAGCTCCTCTATGAGTACGGGGGGTACTGGGTTGACATGGATGTGACATGTCTTAAGCCACTTGATTTTGCTGAGCCTTATTTATTTCGCAGTCATCGACTGGGCGCAGTGGGGAATGTTATGAAGTGTCCGCCGGGGAGCAGATTAATGGAGATAACTTACGACCGAGCTGCCCGTCACGTGCGCGAAGATGGCGACTGGCATTTCGGAAACAGGGCATTGAGCGAGACTGTTCGCGAGTTGGGCCTATCCTGCTTTATCCGGAATGATATAAGCAACGCGGATCTTTGGAACGGGCACGTCA
>JABCZC010000033.1 GCA_013289875.1 Acidobacteriota bacterium
CTTGCTCAATCGCTTCGATGTCACCGGTATCGGCGACCACCGTGGTCATAGTGCGCAACTGTTGGAGCAGAGTCTTCGGCATCTTTCCTCCTTGCCACTTCCCGCTCCCATTATCCGTCATCACTGCACGGAATGGAATGGAGCGTAAGAGGACTTTGTTGACAGTTTAATGAGATTCGGGAATGCGGCTATCAGTTCGTTGGATGCCGGCGTCGCGCGAATGGGCGCTAAATCACGGGATTGCCAAGGGTCCCGATACCTTCGATGGTGACTTCGACCCGATCAGCAGGCTGCATGGGGGCGACCCCGGCAGGCGTCCCGGTGGGTATAAGGTCTCCGGGATAAAGGGTCATGGCGGCAGTGATGTAGCGCAGGAGCGCGTCGACGGGGAAGATCAGGTCGCGGGTGTGGCCATGCTGTTTCAGCTCCCCGTTGAGCCGGGTTTCGACGGTGACGCCAGCCACCAGGTCGATCTCGTCGGTTACGAGGGGGCCCGTGGGGCAAAAGGTGTCGAAGCCCTTGGCGCGGGACCACTGGCCGTCGGACTTCTGCAGGTCGCGGGCGGTCACGTCGTTCACGATGGTGTAACCGCGGATGTAGGGTGCGACGTCTTCGTCCGGCCGAATACGCGAGGCGCGCTTGCCGATCACGATAGCCAGTTCACCCTCGAAATCGACACGCTGCGACTGGCTGGGGATGCAGATGGCTTCTTCTGCAGCGATGACCGAGGAAGGCGCTTTAAGAAAGAGCAGGGGCTCCTTCGGAACCTCATTGCCTAGCTCGGCGGCGTGGTCGCGATAATTGCGTCCAATACAAACGATCTTGCGCGGCACAACCGGCGTGAGGAGCTTCGCTTTCATCAGCGGCAAGGGCTCGATGGCGTCAGAGGCCAACTTCGTCCAGGGATCTTCCTCAGGACGAGGCAGAAGACGCTCGATCCACGGAGTTCCGGCGCGGTCGACGACTTCGCCGTATTGTGGTCCCAGATTGGTTTCAAAGCGGCAATACTTCATGAGGTCTCTCTGAGGAATCACTGCCGTTGGGGCAGGCTCTCCTCGGTCTCGGCAGAACGGGGGCTTTCGTTGCCGTCGCGATCGACGGCACTGACGGAGTAGGCGTAGCGGTGTCCATAAAGGACGCTGGCATCACGGAAGGACGGCGCGGCTTCTCCGGGAGGAGAGACACGCACGGCCGGGGTGCTGGTTGCCGTGTCGCGCCGGTAGATGATGTAACCGGCAAGATCGGGCTCGGTGTTCGGCGCCCAGGAAAGGTCGATAGCACGAGCCTGGGGATCGGCGATAGCCTGGAGCGCCGTGGGAGTGCGCGGCGGGAAGACGTCGCGCGCGTTGATGGTGACGGTGTCGCTAGGGGCGCTGAAGACCTCGAGGGCGTGGCCTTCAAGGGTGAGCTCGACGACACGCTGGACGACGTATTGCCAGGTATGGTCCAAGGCTGCGTCGCGGTCGAGCGCCTGGCCATGATCCTTGCCGGTGACTTCGAGGGTCTGCTCCTCGGGTGCGGGCGAGCCGCTGGTCTCCGAGGGTTTTGGCGCGCCTGGCGCTGTCAGCAGTGTGCGGTGGATGCGAACCAGTTCGTTTCCGCCCGCAGTTCGCCATCGGAGCAAAACACCTTCAGCCTGCGCGGTCGCGGTAAGACCTTCGACCTGCGGCGGGGCTGCACCTCCTGCAGTCCAGGCGGGATTCGACGGGCCGGCGTTGTGTCCGGCGGGGTTGCGCAGCTCGACGATGTAAGCCATGAGCTTTGGCGGGCCGGAGGTCAGGGTCGCGGGCAGATGGTCGACAAAATGGGCAGGCGTTTCGGGCGGGAAATGCAAATCGGCGGCCGTTTCACAAGGGCCGGTTTCGACACGACGGCAGACGTGAGCCTCCTGGTCGCCCTTCAGGATGACGTTGTCGGTCGCCCGCTTGGGCATGGTCCAGGTAAGGCTGACCTGGTTGCCGGAGCGAATGGCTCTCAGGTCGACTACTGGCTGAGGTAACTTCAGGCTGGGAGGCTGCGGCGCGGCAGGTGTGCCGCAACCAGTCATCATCAGGAGCGACAACATAAATAAGGCCGCGGCGCGCAGTGCAACGTTCATGCCAAACCAGCGTAGCAGAGCGTTCCAAGGCAGGGATCAGGACGCAGAGGCCAGGGTTTAGAGAATGGCCTTCAAGGCTGAGTCCAGGTTCGGGAGTTCGAAGATAAACCCCGCCTGCAATAGGCGATCCGGCACGGCGCGTGTCGAGGCCAGCAGCACCTCATCGGCCATCTCGCCAAAAGCCAGGCGAAGGGCGAATCGAGGCACCGGAATCATGGCAGGACGGTGTAAGGAGCGACCGAGTGCGCGGGTGAATTCCGCATTCGTAACCGGGTTGGGAGCAATGATATTTAAAGGGCCTCGGAGCGCGCCGGCGTCGAGAATGTAGAAGATGGCGCGCACCACATCGTTTAGCGCGATCCAACTCATCCATTGACGGCCGCTGCCCAGGTTTCCTCCCAGTCCGGGTCGAAAAAAGGGCAGCATTCGCCCGAGCGCGCCCCCCTCAGCGGCCAGCACCACACCAAAGCGCAGGTGTACGACGCGGATTCCGGCTTCGCTGGCGGCACTGGCTTCGGCCTCCCAGGCGCGACAGGTATCTGCGATGAAGCCCTCGCCCGGCGGGGATTCTTCGTCGAGGATTTCATCGCCCCGTTCGCCGTAGATTCCCGTGGCTGAAGCGCACAACAGCGTCGCCGGCGGTTGCTTCAAAGCCATCAGGACTTTGAGCAGTGCCCGCGTGCTCCCGACACGGCTTTCAACGATCTCGCGCTTCCGGGCCGCGTTCCATCGCTGCGCCGAGATATTGGCCCCGGAAAGGTGGATGGCGGCGTCCAGTCGTTCGAGCAGCGCGAGATCCCGAACCGGCTGCCCGGCCTGAGGATTCCACGAAATTTCCTCCGGCTTTCGCGGCTCACGCCGAATCAGTTGAAGCGTTTGAATCCGCTCGGCCTCCGCCGCTCGTACCAGGGATGCACCGATCAATCCGGAAGCACCGCTGAACAGAATTTTTCGGGGCGAGGTAGTCATGGCATTTCCTTGAAGCTCCTTCCCCCCCAGGTAAGCAACTTAGCGACTCGGCGCGATTCTATCTCACAGGTGCCGTTCCAACCAGCTTTCGAGGTCCGGGTTATCGGGTGAGATGCCGGGGCAGGCAGGGAAAATTGATTTCATAGTGTAACAATCTATTGTTATTGCGTAACATTACTAAGAAGCTCGCGTCTAAGAAAAAGTACGAGGACTGACAAATGGCCGCCAAACAGAAAAGAAAAGAAGAGGAAGCCGCCGGGATTGAGCCGGTGATCTCAAATACCGATCCGACAATTTCAAGGATGGATCTGACGAACTCCCAGATTGATCCGGCGACTGCGGAGGCGTTCATTGCCGAACGCCGGATCGGTGAACGGATCAAGAAACTGCGGCTGAAGAAGTCGATGGGGCTGGTGGAGTTGGGAAAGCACACGGGGTTGTCAGCGAGCTTTCTGTCTCAACTCGAAACTGGCCGCGTGGTGCCGACGCTGCGCAATCTGGCGCGAATCGCAATGGTTTTCAGCAAAGACCTGTCTCATTTCTTCGAGCCTGAGCCGCATACCCTGTTTCGCGTTCACAAGAAGCATGAGCGCGTGCGACTGCCGCAAACAGGCGTCGATGACCCCACCTATTACTTCGAGAGCCTGGGCTACATGGTGCCCGACCGCCATCTCGACCCCTATTACGCGGAGTTCATCCCGCTCAAGGCGACAGTCGATGTGCGGCCCCATGTGCATCCGGGCTATGAATTCCTTTTCATGTTGGAGGGGCACTTGGATATTCGGCATGGGGACAAGACACACACCGTGGAAGCGGGCGACAGCGTCTATTTCGACGCGAGTACTCCACACTCGTACCGCTGTGCCGGGAAGAGTTCGGCAGTGGCGCTCATCGTGACCATGCATCAGCAGCACCTTCCGCAACCGGCAATGAATCTGCGGCCGCTGGGGACTGCGCTGGGGTCTCGGATCTCCTCGGGCACGCAGGCGGGTCCGCCGAAACTACTGCAATCTTCCGACGAACATGTGGGCATGGTGAAGCCGAGGCCAACAAGTCCGCAGAGCGGAGCGAGACGGAATTAGTTAACCTTGGCCAGGCTTGACGTTCGGCAGAAACATTCGCCTGACCTGCTGCCAGTTGTCGACTCGGCGGAATCCGGAGACTCCGAGGTTGTGAGGCGCTGTGAAGAGAATGCCTTCTCCTGAGAATCGACGGAAATGGAGCGGCTGATCGTCGATCAGGTAGTCGGCATTCAGGATCCCCTTATCGCCGCAGAATACGAAGTGCGTGGGATGAAGGTAGGGGAAGTGGCGCCGCAGCCAGCGATATTTGGGACCGAAGGAGTTGGGAAATTCCATGGCCGCGGTGGCAATGTAAATCTCGAATTCTTTCGCCAAATCGCGCACGACTCGCTGGCTGTCTTCCATGACGGGCAGGTTTTCGAAGAAGTCCTCCGATCGGAGATAGCCCTCGAGCCGTTCCTGGCGATCGACGGAGACAATCTCCCAAAGCCACTTGCCTTCGAGATCGGCCTTGGTAATGGCCTCGTCATGATCGCGGTTGTAGCGGAAGATATGTTCGGCAAGCGTGTCGGCCAATACCTCGTCCATGTCCACGCAGATGCGCTTCATCTCAGGACTATGCTCCGGCGTCCTCTCCAAATTGCTCTTCCGACGGCTTCCTCTTTTTCGCGGGTTTTGCAGGAGGAGCTTCGGGCACCGGTTCCAGCGCCGGATCGTAGTAGAGGAGCCGTCCGCAGCTTTCGCAGGGCAGCAAGTCTCCCATGCGCACCTGGTTCCACATCTGAGGACGGAGCGCCATCTGGCATGCCAGGCAGCGCTGTCCCTGAACTCGCGCCAAACCGGTGCCCCCGCGCGCTCCGGCGATCCGGTCGAACGTGGCCAGGAGATTCTCGTCAATCGTGGCCCTGAGTCGGGTCCGCTCGTCGGTAAGAGAGGCCAGCTGAGCCTGCTGTTTGGCCGAGGTAGCGTGAGCCGCCTCCTTTTCCAATTCGACCACTCTGGATTGATCGCCGAGTTCCTGCCGGGCCGAACGGCGCTGCGTTTCGAGTTGCTCGGAGCGCTCCATGCTTTCGATCTCGCGATCTTCGATCCTACGAATCTCGGCCTCGGCAAAACCGATCTCGTGCTGCAACGCGGTGTATTGTTCGTTGGTTTTCACGCTGCTGGACTGATCGCGAAACTTTACGATCTTCTGCTGCTGGTCCTTGAGGTCGCTCTCCATGCGCCGGCGCTTGACCTCTTCTTCCTTGATCGCCTTCTCGACCTGTTCGACAGCCAGTTTCTGCTTCACCAACTTTTCTTCGAGCTCAGCAAGGTGTTTGGGCAGCGCGGCAATCTCGCGGCGCAAGCGGGCGATGCTCTGATCGGCCTCCTGCACGAACATCAGCGTTTCTAACTGGGCATTCATCATCGAAAGTGAAGTCTAGCAGTTTCTGCAACGGAGACGGAACGGTATCCCCTAGACTCGAGACATCGTCTCCAGATTTTGCAACTTTGAATCTATCCGGTGTCTCTAAAATGATTGCCGATGGCGGACCAGACTGCAGAGGGCCAGTGGACGCCCCAGCATAATCGCTGGGCGATTGCGCTCACCGTGACCCTCGCGACCTTCATGGAGGTGCTGGACACCTCCATCGCCAACGTCGCGTTGCCCCACATTGCCGGCGGCCTGGGCGCGTCGCAGGACGAAGCCACCTGGGTTCTAACGTCTTACCTGGTTTCGAACGCCATCATTCTACCGGCCAGTGCCTATCTCACCTCGTTTGTCGGCCGCAAGCGCTTTTACATGATCTGCGTCGTGCTGTTCGGGTTGAGTTCGGCATTGTGCGGACTGGCGCCGTCGGTACCGCTGCTGATTTTTTTCCGCGTTTTGCAGGGGGTGGGCGGGGGCGGGCTCGCACCGAGCGAGCAGGCCATCCTGGCGGATACTTTTCCGCCGAAACAGCGCGGGCAGGCCTTCGCGGTCTATGGAATGGCGGTGGTCTTCGCCCCGGCCATCGGGCCCACCCTCGGCGGATGGATTACGGACAACTTCGACTGGCGATGGATCTTCTTCATCAACGTCCCGGTTGCCATTATTTCCCTCTTCCTTACCGCGCGGATCGTTGAGGATCCGCCGCACATCCAGAAAGAAGTCGTGGAGATGCGCAAGCGCGGACTGAACCTGGACTACACAGGCTTTGGGCTCTTGGCGCTGGGCTTCGGCTCGCTGGAGTTCATCCTCGACAAGGGGCAGGAGGACGACTGGTTCGGGTCGCACATCATCAGCGTCTTCACGGCTCTCTGCGTGTTCGGGCTGGTCGCGCTGATTTTGTGGGAGATTCGCCAGATACGCAATAAGCACAAGCCGATCCTGGACCTGACGATGTTCCGCAACCGAACCTTTGGGATTTCCTTCGTGCTGATGTTCGTGCTGGGCTTTACGCTCTTCGGAACCACCGTGCTGATTCCGCAATTTGCGCAGACGATCATGGGTTACACCGCTGAACAGGCCGGGCTGGTCATCTCGCCAGGCGGCGTGATGGTGATGCTATTGATGCCGCTGGTCGGCTTCCTGGCGGGGCGCATGGACCCCCGCTACATGGTCGCGTTTGGATTCGCAATGCTTTCAGCCGCGCTCGCCCGGATGCACAGCCTCGACGCACTCTCGAGCTACAGCTATCTCGCGTGGCTGCGCATCTTTCAGGCTTCCGGTCTGGCCTTCCTCTTCGTGCCCATCAACATGCTGTCCTATACAGATGTTCCACGGGAGAAGAATAACGACGTCTCCGGGCTGACCAATCTGGCTCGCAACATCGGAGGCAGCGTCGGCACGTCGTTCTTTGTAACTGAGCTGGCGCGGCGAGCGCAGTTCCACCAGAGCCGCCTGACAACGCGGCTCACTGATCTCGACATGATGTTTCGCCAGCGTGTGGATGCGGTCGCGAATCTTCTGACGCACGTGGGCGGCAGAACAGCGTCGATGGCACAAGCTCGACAGATGGCCCAGGGAAACATCTACGGCCAGTTGGTTACGCAGAGCACAGTGCTGGCCTATCTGGATGTGATCGCCGTGCTCTCGGTGGGCAGCGCGTGCATGATTCCGCTGGTGTTCTTCATGAAGAAGCGCAAGGCGGTCAAGGCTGAGATGGCGATGCACTAAGGCCGGCGGCTAATCGAGAGTTACGCCGGCCGGATCGAAGGTCGCCTTGGGATATTTCATCTTCAGGCCGCTCATGGCATCGAAGAGAATCTTTGAGATGGCGAGATTGCGGTGCCACTTGAAATCCGATGGAATCACAAACCAGGGCGCATGTTTGGAACTGGTCCGCTCGAGAATGTCTTCGTAGGCCCGTGTGTACTCATTCCAGAATTTTCGTTCGCGAAAATCGGCGTCGCTCAGCTTCCAGTGCTTGTCCGGATCCTGCAGGCGCTCAGCCAGACGGCGACCTTGTTCGGCACGCGAGATGTGAAGCAGGAACTTGAGAATGATGATGTTGTTGCGGGCCAGCATCTCCTCAAAGCCGTTGATTTCCTCCAGACGCCGACGGGCTTCTTTCTCGGTGATGACTTTGTGCACGCGCGGTGACAACACGTCTTCGTAGTGCGAGCGATTGAAGATGACAATCATGCCTCGCGGTGGCGCGGCCTGATGGACGCGCCACAGGAAGTCATGGCGCGCTTCGATGGGCGTGGGAACTTTGAATGCCGCAACGTCGCATCCCTGTGGGTTGATGCCGCTGAAGATATGGCTGATGGTCCCGTCCTTGCCGGCCGTATCCATACCCTGCAGAACGATGAGGACTGCGTGTTTCTGCTCTGCATACATGACCTCCTGTAAAGAGGCCATTTGTGCCCGGTGGCGATCGAGTTCATCCTGGGCTATTTTCTTGTCTTCGGTGGCTCCTTTCGGAACAGTGGGAATATGAGCAAGACGGACTTTGCGGCTGGGCTTGATGAGGTATTGAGATTTAGGCTTCATTCGCAGATCTCCTGTTAGAACACTCTGCCTACGCCAAAATAAAATCTGTGATGGCCGCTGTCGCCGACGGCCACACCCACTACCGCCGGACCAAAGATCGTGTTTACGACCAATGCGGCGGCGGCATCCGCAGGCACCCGCATTCCGTTTGTCACGGTCTTGAATTGGCCGACGTCAGCTCTAGTTTCGAAATAGAGCTTGTCCCCGATCAAGGGCGGCAACGTCGCCAATTGCCTTAAATATCCCGCCGTACCGATAGAGTATTGGTTGGTGAGGATTTCATCGGTGCCCCACGCGGGAAAATAGAGACTGCCACCTAGCGTAAATACCGGAACGCCGACGGTATTGTCGCCGTAGGTGGTCCCTCCGCCGCCTGAAAAGAAAATCGAATTCAATTCTCCGATGCGGGTGAAGTTGGTGAACTGTCCCTCGGTAAGGAAGAACTTCGAAGATCCGCCGGGGTTGGCGTCGAAGTATTGTGTCCTGAAATTCGCGAGTTGTCCCGTCCGGGGAACCACCGGGTCGTCCACGTTCAGGAGCTGGTATTTGATCCGGGAAAAACTCTGACGACCCGCGACGGTGGGCTCGAGACCCTTTTCGCCAACTTCGAGAGAATAGCTGAAGTATTCGGCCTGGTATCCGAGACGCAGCTCTCCCGACCGGCCAAACTCATACCCGATATCCGCGCCACCACCGGCCTGGCGTTCCCGGTAGAGGGCCGCGAGGCTGTTGTCGCTTGTGTAGCCGTTGAACTCCTCACTCGTCGCCGTCAGGCGCGGCGCGACGAACCACTTACCTCCGGGCCGAAGGGGCCGGTAATACTCGGAGGTTATCCCATACTCGGTCCCGAAGATCACGTCGTTTCTCCACTCAGAGCCGTAGCCCCCCAGGTCGAGAAACTTGATACGCCCTCCCAGGCTGAACAGGACGTTGTTGTACTGCGAGCCATCGATCAGGACTAACGGCCGAACAATGGGAGGAGCGTAGGGCTTTTCCTCCGCATTAATCTGCAAGCCCTGTTCGCCGTCTTTCGTCACCATCTGATAGTCCAGCGACGAGTAGCGGCCATCTCCTCGAATGGTCAGCAGTTCATTTTGCACATCCACGGTATTCACCGGCTTATTCAGCTGATCGTCGAAGGCTTTTTCAATTCCCGCGGCGCTTCGCTTGTCTGTGCCCGCCACCTCTACAAACTTTGGAACCGGAGGCTCTTTGCGGCGCGCGGCGCGCTCTGCGAGGTAGCCTTGCCAGGTCGCTTCATCTACCGACAGCGAAGAGAGCATTGTGGCTTTGCTCTGCGCCGCATCGTATCCCGCTTTGATGATGGCGTCCGCAGCGCCGTAATCCAGCGACGAATACTTGTCCAAGGGAACGGCGATCAGAAGATCGGCCATCTCCATGCTTCTGAGCTCGTTCATGGCGACGACCACCGAGACCGACTGGCCGAGCACGCCGAAAACCGACATCGGTTCATTCACGTCGAGCGGCTTGGTCTGCAAATGCACGGCGAGTGTGATATCAGCGCCCATATCTTTGGCTACATCAACGGGGAGATTGTCGACCAACCCACCGTCGGCATAAAGGTGATCGCCGTCACGCACTGGAGTAAAGATTCCCGGCAGCGACATCGTCGACCGCAGCGCCAGGGATAGAGATCCATCGCGAAAGACATGCGCTTTGTCTTTGGCCAGGTCAGTCGCGACGCAACCGAAGGGGATAGGCAACTGGTTGAAGTTTTCGATCTCCGAATAAGGCAGCGATACGCTGTCGAGAATGAACGAGACATCCTGCCCGGAATTGAAACCGCCGGGAAATTGCAGGCCCTTGCGCAATCCGAACTCAAGTTGGGTCGGATATTGATAGGCGTCCTCTTTTCGCCGGTAGGAGAGCTTATCGAACGGAGTCACACCGCGCAGCACTTCGTCCCAGTTGATCGTATTCACGAGGTCGCGCACTTCGGCAGGCGATCGGCCGGTGGCGTAGATTCCTCCAACCAGCCCGCCCATGCTCGTTCCAGCGACGTAGCTCACAGGAATTCGATGCTCCTCGAGCCACTGGATCACGCCGATGTGAGCCAGACCAAGCGCGCCTCCGCCCTCAAGCACGAGACCAAGGGTAGGACGCTTATGAACGACCGGGACCCCGGCAACATCCTGCGGTAGCGTGGGCGGCGCCGGGATAAATAGAAGCGCGGCCGCAAAATATATTCCGGCAAACGACCTCTTGCTGCGATTCCCATGTATTCCCATTTTCCGATTTCCTCACAAGAGAATCGCGCCACCTGACAGGCGCGTATTTGGTTGCGGCCAGCATATACGAATGGCCAGCCCAGGGTGTCCTCTTGCAGAGCGATCCATGCGCTCATTTATTGTGGCGAATTCGCGGGCGGTGTGCACTGGACCACCTCTGCCGCTGTAGAATGCTCTTTCACCTCACGCCGCTTTTTCATCCCATGCGCGCGGCCTGAGGCGAAGAACCTTTCCCCTCTGGAGCCTTCTTGCGTCACACTCGCGCTGTCCTTGTCTGTCTGCTCGCTTCTCTCTCTATCGCGTATGCACAATCTACTTCACTCACGAAACCCTGGACGGTGAAGGAGATTTTCGGAGGCGGGAGCCTCACCGGGTATACGCCGGATGGCATTAGCTGGTCGCCGGATGGAACACGCGCCACTTACCTTGCGGACAACGGCGACGTGATGCAGATTGGAGCGGCCGATGGAAAACTGAAGATGCTGCTCGATCACAGCAAGATCAGTACATTGCTGAATGCCAATATCAGCGAGAAGGATCGCGACCACCGCGCACGGTATGCCGAACCGGACTACCTCTGGTCGCCTGACTCTCAACATCTTCTCTTTGACACCAACGGCCAGTTGTGGCTCTACGATCTTGTAAAGGGTATCGGCGTGCAGGTGGGTGACACCGGCATGCAGAGCGGCGACGATCCGAAGTTTTCTCCTAACGGAGAGTTCATTTCATTTGTGCACAACCACAATTTATTCGTGCAGAAAGCGCTCGGAAAGGACTCCTCGCCGCTGGCACTGACGGACGCGCACGAAGGCACGATCCTGAATGGCGAGATCGACTGGGTGTATCTCGAAGAGCTGAACGTGCGCAGCAACTACTTCTGGTCGCCCGATTCGAAGCAGCTTGCGTATCTGCAGATGAATGAGGCCCAGGTGCCTACGTACCCCATCACCGACTGGATTCCTGTCCACGCCACGGTCGACGAGCAGCGCTATCCTCAGCCGGGCGATCCCAATCCTTCCGTGCGTGTGGGTGTCGTGAACAGCGGCGGCGGTTCTACACACTGGCTGAAGGTTCCGCTCGATGCCAGCAACGACTACATTCCTCGCTTCGGCTGGGTGAACGCGAAGACCGTATGGGTAGAGGTGCTGACCCGCGACCAAAAGCATATGAATCTCTACTTTGCCGACACCCACTCCGGCACTGTGAAGTTGGTGCTCGCGCAGTCCGAACCCAAATATTTCACCATGACCTACGATGTGAAGTTTGTCGGCGATCACCAGTTCCTCATTCAGAGCTGGCGTGACGGGTTTACCCATATCTATCGCTACACTTTTGACGCCGGGAATCCGCTTGCTGCAGAGGCGAAGCTCGCGAATCAGCTGGAGAGCGGGCCATATGAGACTGATGCCATCAAGACGGTGGATGAGAGCATGAGCACCGTCTACTACACGTCAAACGAAGGCGATTCGCGCGATGAGCAGGTGTGGGCGGTACAACTGGATGGCACGGGCAAGCGCAGAGTCACGAAGAGCCCAGGTGTTCACGATCCCGATTTTCCGGAGAAGGGCGGTTCATTTATCGATACGGCCTCCAGCCTGATGGTTCCGGATACGGTGAGCTATTGCACTTCGCAGGGCGAGTGCACTCCTTTCTGGCAATCGCATGCGATCGAGGGTCATACCCTGGTGGCGCCTGAACGACTGGAGCTAAAGGCGGCAGACGGCGTGACAACTCTTTACGGCACGCTGCAGTTGCCGGTGAACGCAACCGCCCCTGGGAGCGTTCCGCTGATTGTGAATCCCTATGGGGGCCCTGGTATCGATGCCGCCAAAAATGCATGGCGCGGCAAAAGGTTTCTGTTCAATCAGCTGATGGCCGAACATGGATTCGCCGTGCTGGACGTGGACAACCGTGGCATGGCCGGACGCGGCCGGGATTTCGAACAGGCTGCCTATCACAACTTCGGACCGCCGCAGTTCGCCGACCAGATGGCGTCAGTGGACCAGGTGCTGGCGAAGTATCCTCAGCTTGACGCGCACCGCATGGGCTGGTGGGGCTGGAGCTGGGGCGGCTCGTTCACTCTCTACTCGCTCACTCATACAGATCGCTTTCTGGCGGGAGCATCGGGCGCGCCTGTCACGGATTGGCGCAACTATGATTCCATCTATACAGAGCGCTATATGGGGCTGCCGGCGGAGAACCCCGACAGCTACCGTGACGACTCAGTGCAGAACAGCGCAAAGAACCTGAAAGGGCGCATCCTCATCCTGCACGGCACCGGCGACGATAACGTGCATTTCGCCAATACGGTCCAGTTCATCCAGAAGCTGCTTGATAACGGCATTCCGTATGACTACAACATCTTCCCGCGCAAGACGCACTCCGTCGCCGGCCCCATTGCACAGACTGAGCTTTTCAGCCGGCTACTGTGGCACTTCGAGACCTACGTGAAGAACAAGCAGGATTAGTTCTTTACCGGAATTGGAGTCCGATCCCTAACCAACTGGATGAGTGCTGGCGCCCGAATCGGCTGCAACGCTTCTGATAATGCGAGGAGCTAATCCGTCTGGCGGGTTCTCGGCAGACGTGGCAGCGTTGCCTGCTGAAACATCGGTCGTCTGATCGGGAGCGGGTTTCGGGTCATTGGTACTACCAGCACCCGCCTCCGGTTCGGCTAAACAGACAAAGGATTGAATTGTACGAACGAATGAGCTAAACAAAGCAGTCTCCTTTTTCTCGTGCATCTCGGGCTGTGATTCCCTTGTGATGCCTAAACCATTCATGATCCATGATATGGAGCGGTAACCGGGGAGCGAAACCGCGAAACCATGCTACGCCCCGACTTATCCGTCTGCAACCACTAAATCGACGAGAGCCATTAGAGATCAACTAGTTATAAAGCCGAAAACGGATTAGCGCACATCAGGACCATAGCGAACAGCTTCTAGGCAGAAGTGAGAAGAGGACCGGACAAGCGGAGGGCTGACTGAATTCCAGCCAGCCCCTCGATGCTCGCAACCTCAGGTTATTTCGCTACCGGACACCGCGATCTACTGAACATCGCTGACTTTTCCGGCTTTGAATGTGATCTTCATATCCGGGTAGACGTAAATCTTCTTGGTTCCCAGATCGACCACGCTCTTAGGCTGACCCATGGCCGCTACAACCTGGTCCACGGTTTGCCCGAGCGCTATGTTCACAGTAGGTGCTGCCTCCGGGGGCGTTGGCGGAGCAACTCCGCCTCCCGCGCCGCCGGCCACCTCCTGCTCGGACTTGTCCGCATCCTGCATCTGCGCCTTGATTTCAGCGGCAGCGTTCGGATCCGGCGGAGGAGCTACGGCAGCGAAGGACGACTGAACCGGCGCTGCCTGAGCGGAGGGAGGAGCGGCGGGCAATCCGTCCTTCCCTTGTTTCTGTTGGAGTTCACCCATGCCCTTGTCGATGGTCTCGCGCATGTGGTTCTGCATATCCTGCAGATCGTTGAAGGCGATCGAGACATTGGTGTTCTTCGCGCATTCCTTGCCACCTTTGCTGGTAAGAACAACGGCTGAAGCTTCGGTGGCGCTTTCTGGAGGCGAAGACGGCACTTCGATCACATCACCCAGGCTGACCGCGCACTCCTGACCGGAGCTGGCGACGAGATCAAGATCGCTTCCTGCAACGAATACGTGGGGCTGATTGTCGCTCAGCATCCGGGCGATGCCGCTCGATCCGGGATCAATGTCCTGATTCTGCGCATTCTGCTGCGCCTCCGAATTCTCCAGTGCGACCTGGCGCTGGACCTCGTCGGCGATCATTTTCTTCACTTCGGGGGTCAGTGGGGCTGCGTTGGGGTCCAGAGCCGCAGTTTGCGCTGCGTCCACTTGCGCCGCATAGGCCGCCTGCAGACTCGCCGCGACCAGGTAGTCCGTCAGCCAGAACGCTGCGCTCGGATAGACCGCGTAGGGCGTGAAGTAAGCGCCATAATATCCATACCAGGGATTGCCCGCCCAACCCCAGGGATAGACAATCGGCGCCGCCCACGGGTTATAGGCCCATCCGTAAAAGCCGGGCGAATAGTAATAGCCCGGGGCATACACGTCCAGATAACCGCCTCGGTAACCGTAGTGGCCGTAGTAACGATCGTAGTAGCGTCCGTGATCGTAATAAGTACGACGGCCATACTCGCGTCCGCGATAGTTGTAGGGGTGCTGCACATATCCGCGGCCCCCGCGCTCGGCGACGACGCGAGAACCATCGGCCCTCGTGACGGATACGCGCCGGCCCCCGTTCAGGTTGTGGTGAATGTCCATATTTCGATTGGCAACATGCACATCGCTGACCCTGCCATCGGCGCGTTTCTGAACCGAACTGCCATTCGCGGTGTGGGTTACAGTCGCTCCCTTGGGCATGGGCTTGCTAGCCGTCGTAACTTTGCCTCCAGCGCCGGCAGTTGTCCCTTTGCCAGCGCCCGCAGTCGTCGTACCCCCATGAACATTACTGGTCGTGGGGCTGTGGTTTGCCGTCGTCGTTGTCGTGCCGCCGTGAGGACTACTGGTCGTCGGGCCATGGCTGGACGTTGAGCCGCCCGTTGTCGGTCCATGGCTGGCAGTGGTCGCACCGCCAGGATGGCTGGCCGTTGAGCCGCCCGGATGGCTGGCTGGCGTTGAGGCATGGGAGGCTGTGGCTGACGCTTTAGGGGCTGGAGCCGTAGTAGTAGTCTTCTTCTGAGCATGCGCGGCGCAGCAGAAGCAACCAAGAATGGCGAGAACTCCAGCCACATAGCAGAAAGACTTAAATGAGCGAGCGAATGATCTGAACACAACGATCTCCTTTTTGGCGCTTCACGGGGGGGCCTGCCCTGGCAACCATCAGGGGACTTACTCGATCTTAGTGGCTTTGCCCCCGACAAACGTTACTTTGAAATCGGGGTAGTAATCGATCTCCTTGCTGCCGAGATTAGCGATCTTCGTGGGCTGTCCAAAGATAGCGACAACCTGGTCCTTGGTCTGACCGATCGCAACCGTCTTGGGTGCCGGCGGTGGAGCGTCCGCAGGCGGAGGGGGGGGCGCAATGGGAGCCATGGCCGAAGATGGGGGCGGCGCTGCGGCAGCAGCCGGTGCGGGAGCCGGGGCCGCCGGTTTCCCGCCCGAGGCGGGAGCCGCTGCCTGATCCTTGGAATCTCCGCCGGAATCGTCTACCTTGAGCACTTCAGCGACTTGGCTCAACATCTTGTCGGTGTCGGGCGATCCACCCTTGGGATAGGGAAATTTGAGGGTCGAGTAGTAGCGAACGTCCGAAATGGGGTCACTGTACAGCCAGAAGACGACGCCGTCGTCGTGCATTTCGATTCTGGTAACCCAGAACTTCTCTCCTGAAACGAAGGTCCGCGAATCCACATTCGGGGTAGAACTAGCTCCCGGAAGAGCTTTGCACCACTTACAGGTCATAAAATCACCCACGCCATGGGTGATTTTTCCGTTCTTATATGTGTTCGAGATTGGAGCTGCCGAGGTGGCGGTGTCCATGAGGAGGTTGTCTTTCTGGAGCACCAGAACGGCGCCTGCGGTGACGATGTCGCTCCTGTCGGCGGTTGTCTTTGTGGTGGTGTATTGCGCTTCGAGCTTCTGTTCGAGGACTGCGGTCTGGGCGCTAACAAGAGGAGAGGCGACAGCCATTGCCAACGCCAGGCCTGAGGTCACGATGATCCGGCACGAGATCATGCTCCTTCTCCCATTCAACAAGAAATTGTCGGGGAACTACCCTTACTCTTTCGCGAGCGAAACCGCGGACGGGGAATCCGAGTCCGTATCCTACACCCCGTATTATCGATGTGCAACTATCAATTGGGGGGAGCTAGTAAGGTGGTTACCACCCGACCGAACCGTGGCCGCACGGCTCGACGGTGCGGCTGGACCCCAACCTGAGGAGAGACCCGAATTAGAGAATTGGAAATGCATCCAGCCGAACGGCCAGACACGAGCGACCCTGTGCGCGGTCGAACGGTGCTGGGCGATTTCGAACTGACGATTCTGAGCGATGGCACCTACTACCTCGACGGCGGAGCCATGTTCGGCGTGGTGCCCAAGCCCCTATGGGAAAAGCGGACTCCGGCTGACGATCGGAATCGAATCCTGCTGGGATTGAATACCGTCGTTGTCCGCACCGGGAAGCACACGGTTGTCATCGAGACCGGAATTGGCAACAAGCTCAGCGACAAATTACGCGAGATTCACGCGGCGAAGGAGCAGTTGCCGCGCGCCTTCGAAGCGGCCGGAATTCGCCCCGAGGAAGTGGACATCGTCATCAATTCGCATCTGCATTTCGACCACTGCGGATGGAATACCACCCGCACCGCAGACGGCCGCATCGCGCCCACCTTCCCCAATGCGCACTACTTCGCGCACCGCGGAGAGGTTGAGCATGGACATCTGCAACTCGAACGCGACGCCATCAGCTACACAAGCGCAAATTACGATCCGCTCGTCGAGAACGGCCAGATGACGCTGCTCGAGACGAAGACCGGTGAAACGGAAGAGATAATTCCCGGGATTTCGGTGGAGCGCTATCCGGGCCACACCGCACACCTGCTCGCGGTGCACATCGATTCGGACGGGAAGCGTGCCTGCTATGTTTCCGACCTGATCCCGACCAGCGCGCACCTGGACATAACCTGGGTTATGGGCTACGACCTCGACCCTCTCACCTGCATCGAGCAGCGCAAACGGTTTTATGCGCGGGCGATTCCCGAGGAATGGCTGGTGCTGTTTACGCACGACCATCACACGCCGATGGGCTATGTGACGCGGAATGACAAGAACAAGCCGGTGATGAGAGGGAGCGATACCCTGCGAATCTGAGCTACTAGCCGTACTTCGGAGGACTCTTAGGCTTTTTAGGGTGGTGTTTCCTGCTGCTTGAGCTGGAACTCCTCCGGCTGCTTGAGCTGGTGCTACTCCCGCTGCTGGAGCTGGAACTCCTCCCGCTGCTGGAGCTGGTGCTACTTCCGCTGCTGGAGCCAGCTCCACTCCCGCTGCTGGAGCTCGAGCCGCCGCTCGTCCCCGAGGCCTCGAGAGCCGCAGCAATATCCACCCCGATCGGCGATCCCAGGCCGGTGCATGCGTCCCAGCCTGGTCCCGCTGAGAATGACCCGTTATTCCCGGAGGTGATGTCGTGGAACGCGCTCGGCGAGGCGTAGAGCGTGGGATTTACAAATCCCACCGGCTTACCGTTCTGTTGATTAATCAGCGTGATCAATGCAGCCCAGAGCGGAGCTACCGCGCTGGTTCCTCCGACCACCTCACTGGTACCATCCACGAGGATGTTGTATCCCGTCGTCGGCGAGGCATCGCCCGCAACGTCAGGAACGCCGCGTCCTCCTGTGCTGGTGGTTGGCGCGGGTACATTGGCATTCTGTTGCCAGGTGGGCAGCGCGAAGACGTTGCTCACGCCACCGCCGCTCGCTCCGCCCTCCGCGCCGTCGTTCCACACCACCTCGCTGGTGATGGTAGTGCCACTGGCCTCCAGTGTGGTTCCTCCGCAGCCCAATACATGCGGACTGGATGCCGGAAAGTCCACGTTGTTCCCTCCGCCGGACACGCCATCGCTCGATCCGTTGTCGCCCGAGGCAACCGTAATAGTGATGCCCAGTGCTCCCGCCGACGCGCAGGCGTTGTCGATTGACGTCAGGGATGCCTGTGTCCACCCCGATTCGGGTCCGCCCCAGCTGATCGAGATAACCGAGGGAGAATTCGTCGTGTCATGCACGGCGGTGGTAATTGCATCCAGAAATCCCTGAGCGGTATTTGGCGTAAAGTACACGGCGATATTCGCGCCGGGCGCGATAGCTCCCGCAACCTGAATGTCCAGAGCTACTTCGCCGTCGGCACTGTTCGCAGTGGTGGGGCTGTTCGTGCCTCCATCCACCGAAACTGAAACCACGTTGGGCGGAGTGAGGCCCAAACCGGAGAAATAGGTCTGGATATCGCTCTCCTCGTAGCCACCACCCAATTCGATGATGCCGATTGTCTGGCCGCTGCCATCGAGGCCTGACGGGTAGTCATAGAAAGCAGCCACCTGCACCGGCGTATAGCTAGGATCCGCTGGCGTCTTCTTCTTTTCTCTATGCCTGAATCGATGGTGAGGCTTCGCGACTGGCCTGGAATCCATGCCCAGTACATTCTCGATCACGCCTGCGTGCTCCGCTGGCAGCGAAACCGCTCCTTTGAAGGAATGGAACCGGTGACCTCCGCTCTCGTATTCGTTCAATTGAACGCCGAAGGCTGCCTGGAGAGCCTGCACTGTCCCCTCAAGCACAATCGTCCGCCGCGGCAGGCTCGATGCGCCTTCATCCACGGTGAGGCTGTGCTCCCGGGCAAACCTGCGCACCTGATCGAAGTCTGCAGGAGCGGCGGCGTACTTCTCGTTAAATTCCTCGCGCGAAATGATGCGCCCGTGGAGAGCAGCCAGACTGAGGTGATTCTTTCGCCTTACGATGACGGACACCCGGATGAGCTTTTGCGGCGGCATTGGGCCGGCGTTGGTTGCATTGTGAGGGGCGTCGCGCTCGGTGCCGGGCAGCGGAACATGTTTGTGAGAGGGAGTGGTCATCGCGTTAACCTCGTTTGAATATTCAGATGCAGACCGGTTGCGCCAATTTGTTAGATGGAGCAGGACTTCTCGCATTTCTGACGTGACTGGGTCTCGAGCCACGCTGTAAAGATCAACAAAGTACAACGTGCTTCGATGGGCCCTGTGATCGTTTGGGAGCACTATGGGAAACCCATCGATGCTCGATGACTAGTGTTCCGAGCGATTGACACGTTACATGAATTTCATTCTCGCGGACAATCACTCGGGCCCTGAATCTGCGGAGGAGACAGACAAACGCGCTTAGGCGGGTTGACGATCCCCATGGCTGGGCGGCTGCGATATTACAAGAAAGCGAGAGTCGATGCCAGACCGGTTCAGCGCCTGATGCGGTTGTCCCGGCGCTATCTCCAATCCCTGCTGCGCCTGGAGCGAATAAATTCGCCCATCGACCTCCATGGTGAGCTCGCCAGCCAGGACATAGAAGAACTGCCGTGCGCTGGTGTGGACGTGACGCTGCTCCCTGGCGCCGGGAGGCATGCGCTCCTCGATCACGCTGAGGTTTTCGCCGCGCAGAAGGTGCCAGCCATCGCAGACATTGCCCCACGTGTAATGTTCGGCGTTCGCAGTGCTGATCAGCTCGTTCATAGCGGGATGTTGCCGTGCTTCTTCGGTGGATTCTTGTCACGCTTGCCGTCGAGCATTTCGAGTGCAGCGATCAGCCGCCGGCGCGTCTCGTGCGGCAGAATCACGGCGTCCACGTAGCCGCGCTCGGCGGCGACATATGGGTTTGCGAACTGCTCGCGAAACTCGTGCACCTTTTCAGAGCGCGCCGCGGCCAAAAGCTCGGCCTTGCGCTCGTCTGAAAGCGGACCATTGTCTACTTCGGCCTGTTTCAGGACCTGCTCCAGTTCGCGTCCGTAGACGATGTTCACCGCGCCTTCGGGTCCCATCACTGCAATCTCCGCGGTGGGCCACGCGAGGTTCAGGTCGGTGCGGATATGCTTGGAACTCATGACGCAGTAGGCGCCGCCATAGGCTTTGCGGGTGATGACGGTGAGCTTGGGAACGGTGGCCTCGGCGAAGGCAAAGAGCAGCTTGGCGCCGTGGCGGATGATTCCGCCATATTCCTGTTGCACCCCGGGCAGAAAGCCCGGCACATCCTCAAGCGTAATGAGCGGGATGTTGAAAGCATCGCAGAAGCGCACGAAACGCGCTGCCTTGACGCTCGCGTCGATATCGAGCACGCCCGCCAGAAAGGCCGGCTGATTGGCGACAATGCCCACCGGGCGTCCGTTCATGCGCGCGAATCCGATGACGATGTTGCGCGCAAAATGCTCGTGCACCTCGAAGAAATAACCGTCGTCGACCAGCCGCTCGATTACCAGCTTGATGTTGTAAGGCTGGTTGGACTCAGCAGGAACGAGGGTGTCGAGCTCGCGATCGGCGCGATCGATCGGGTCGGTGCAGGCGCGGCGCGGAGGGTCGTCGAGGTTGTTGGAGGGAAGAAAACTCAGCAACTCGCGCACCATGGCCACGCACTCCTGATCATTGTGTGCCATAAAGTGCGCCACGCCGGAGACCTCGTTGTGCGTAGTCGCTCCGCCCAGCTTTTCTTTTGTCACCTCTTCGTGCGTCACTGTCTTGATAACGTCGGGTCCGGTGACAAACATATAGGAGGTCTTGTCGACCATGAACGTGAAGTCGGTAATGGCTGGCGAATAAACCGCCCCGCCCGCGCAGGGGCCAAGGATGGCGGAGATCTGTGGGACGACTCCGCTGGCCAGCGTGTTGCGCAGAAATATGTCGGCGTATCCCGCCAAGGAAACAACGCCTTCCTGGATGCGCGCGCCGCCGGAGTCATTGAGCCCAACGATGGGAGCCCCGACGCGCATCGCCATGTCCATCAGCTTGACGATCTTGGCGGCATTCGACTCGGAGAGGGACCCGCCGAAGACGGTGAAGTCCTGCGCAAAGACAAAAACCGTGCGCCCTTCGACCTTTCCATAGCCGGTCACGAAGCCGTCTCCCGGAATGCGATTTTCTGCCATTCCGAAATCCGTGCATCGGTGGGTTACAAATTTATCGGTTTCCTCGAAGGTGCCGTCGTCGAGCAGAAGGTCGATGCGCTCGCGTGCCGACAGCTTCCCCTGCGCGTGCTGCCGTTCGCGCCGTTCCCGGCCGCCGCCTTCTTCCGCCAGCCGGCTGCGCCGCGCAAGCTCGTCCACTCCGCGATTTTCCATCGTGTCGGATTATAGATGGGACGGGTGCGAAAACCCCGGATTCGGCGCAAGACGCGCGTACTTCTTTTGCGGATGGCAAGGCCGACGTCACAAATAGTTTTCTGCGAGGGCTATTACGGCGCGGAAATGCGAGTGACTGTACATGGAGCGAATCTGAAGTTCGCGGAGGGCTAAAAGGACGGAATTACCTCGTGACGTGTCTGGATGACAAATATGTTCATCAGCACGCTATCAAATGCCGCAGCCGGCCTCAGTACACTTCTCGGTGAAAGAGGTCGTCTTTCTCTTCACAAGGGGTGCATACGCACCCGACCGCGCAGCCGATGAGGACACCTACGCCGATCGTTACCAGGATCGCCGGAAGGTAATCGCTCAACTGGGACACGTGGTAGAGAATCTCGTGCATTTTCGCCAACAACATAAAACCAGCTCCGATACCTAAGAATGCTGAAACCTTCAGAAGGTTTCCTGCATCACGGGGTCTCAAGTGAGGACATCATCTCATTTTCAGCCGCGATGAGGAAGCTCGTTTTGGTCGCACGAAAGTGGGAGTACCGAATCGGCACGATTTCAGAGGGTCGGGCCTGTTTCGGGCTTTTTGTCTTTATTCTTGAATAAAGGCAAACGGAAAGCGAAAATCAGGTGTGTGCGCGCTCTTCCTCGCGTCCGATCCTCAGCTTCAGCCCAGCATCCGCTGGCTCTTTCTGGATCTGAACTCATACTTCGCTTCGGTGGAGCAGGAGCTCCGCCCTGAACTGCGCAATCGCCCGATTGCCGTGGTTCCCGTGATGGCCGACACGACCTGCGCCATTGCCGCCAGCTACGAGGCCAAGGCTTTCGGCGTGCGCACCGGTACGCAGGTGGGCGAGGCGAAGCGGCTCTGCCCCGGTATCGCGCTGGTCGAGGCCCGCCATGAACTGTACGTCGCGTATCATCATCGGATCATTGAAGCGGTGGAGTCGTGTGTGCCCGTCTCCGCTGTTTTATCTATCGACGAAATGGCTGCGAGCCTGATAGGCCGCGAGCAACCGCTGATGGCCGCTCTCGACTTGGCCCGGCGCGTCAAGGCCTCGATCAAGGAATGCGTGGGGTCGACGCTGCGCTGCTCGGTGGGTCTGGCGTCGAATCGATACCTGGCAAAGATCGCCTCGGACATGGAGAAGCCGGACGGCCTGGTAGCGCTGACTCCCGATATTCTAGATGCTGCGCTGAGCGGTCTGGTACTGCGCGACCTGCCCGGCGTGGGGGCGCGCATGGAGCGCCGCCTCAACGAGTGCGGCATCCGCACCATGCCGCAATTGCTGGCCCTGACGCGCGAGCAGATGAACGAGACCTGGGGCGGCATTGGCGGGGAAAAACTGTGGCACTGGCTGCGCGGCGAAGACTTCAACGATCCGGAGCTCGAACACCAGAAATCCATCAGCCAGAGCCATGTGCTGCCTCCGGAACTGCGGACGCAGGAGGGTTGTTACGCGGTGGCGCACAAGCTTCTGCATAAAGCCGCGATGCGGCTGCGCACGGCGCGGCTATGGACTACCAATGTGTCCTTGTCGATCAAATTCGCGGTGCCGAAAGCCGATGCGCGGAAGATGCACAACTCCGGGATTCCGCAGGACGGCTGGTCGCACGGGATCACGGTGATCGAGTGCCAGGACAACCAGACCCTGGTCGAGGCGCTGGTCAAGCTCTGGAAAATGCGGCCGCAAGGAGCACAGCACCAGAAGCCCTTCTATGTCGGCGTGTGGCTCGGCAATCTTGTGCCTGATCACCTGCACACGCTCAGCCTCTTCTCGGGACTGGAAAGCGAATCGCGGCGCACGCGGCTTTCGAGCACCATGGACGCGCTGAATCAGAAATACGGGCTGGATACGCTGATGCCGGCGAGCATGCTGCTGGCGAAGGCCGCAGCGCCGACGCGGATTGCCTTTACCAGCATTCCGGATCTGTTTGAGTAACGTCGCCCTAAACTGAACATCATGGCCTCGTTCTCAATCGATGCCCCGTATCGCGGACGGCTAGCGCCGTCGCCCACGGGACTGCTTCATCTGGGCCATGCCAGTACGTTTCTTATTGCCGATATCCGAGCACGTCAGGCGGACGGAACACTGGTGGTGCGCAACGAGGATCTGGACACACAGCGGTCAAGGCCGGAACTCTACCGTGCGATGCTCGAGGACCTGCACTGGCTGGGCATTCGCTGGCAGGAGGGTCCAGGCCTGGGCGGACCGTATGGCCCCTACTCGCAGAGTGAACGGCGTGAACACTACCTCGCCGCGTGGCGCACGCTTCGCGATGGCGGATTCATTTATCCCTGCCGGTGTTCGCGCAAGGATCTCGTGCAGGCGGTCAGCGCGCCACAGGAGACTGACGACGAGGGACCGATCTACCCGGGGACCTGCCGGCCCCTGGGCGGTGCTGGTCAAGAAGAACACGCCGCTCCGGTGGGAGTGAACTGGCGTTTCCGGGTGCCCGATGGCATGGCGATCGGATTCGACGATCGTCGCTTTGGGCCGCAGCACTTTGCCGCCGGGCGCGATTTCGGGGATTTCCTGGTGTGGCGACGCGATGACGTGCCTGCTTATCAATTAGCCTGCGTCGTCGATGACGCGGCAATGCGCATCACCGAGGTGGTGCGTGGAGCCGATCTTCTGAAGTCCACGGCGCGGCAGTTGCTGATCTATCGCGCGCTCGGCCTTGAACCGCCGGAGTGGTATCACTGTCCGCTGATCATCGACTCGAACGGGCGGCGGCTGGCCAAGAGGCACGACGCGCTTGCGATTCGCACTCTGCGGGAACAAGGTAAGACCCTTGAAGACGTGCGCCGGATGCTTGCCGGGATGTGACTCGAACTATGATTACGCTTCCGATTCGACGGCGACGCATTCGACCTCGGCTGCCGCCTGGCCGGTTTTGAGGCGTGACGATGTGACCAGTACCACGGCTAGGACGACTCCGATCATACCGATGTACTCTGTCGGCGCGAGGCGCTCGCCCAGAATCAGAGCACCCAGAATCACCGCGACGACCGGATTGACGTAGGCGTACGTCGACACCTTGGCCACGGGCACATGTGCGATCAGCCAGATATAGCTGCTGAATCCGAGCAGCGATCCGAAGGTCACCAGGTATGCGATCGAACCGACGGTGTGCCAGTTCCAGACGGCGTGCGGCCACTGCCGGAAGGCGGTCGCGAAAAGAACATCCGCAACCCCCGCAGCAAACATCTCCCACCCGGCCGCGACTAGCGGGTCGACGGGAAGATTCATGCGCCGTGAGGTCACCGATCCCGCTGCCCACGAGAAGGCTCCGGCCAGCACCAGGATCATGGCGATCAGCTGCAAGGGGTGGCCGCTGAAGCTGCTCCGCAGGCTGGGCCACAGCAGCGCGACGAGAGCCGCCGAGCCGAGGCCGAGTCCTATGTAGCCTTGTCTGCGCAGCCGGTCTCCGCCGGGAATCAGCATTTCAATCAGCACTACGTACAGCGGAACGACGGCCACAATCAGTGCCGCAAGACCGCTTGCCAGATACTTTTCGCTCCATGTAAGGGCGAGGTTGCCGCCAAACAGAAGCATCAGGCCGAGCAGCATGAGCCGCGCCATCACACGGCGATCCCAGAAGATGCGGCGGCCGCGCAGTGCACAGAAGGCAAGCATCAACGCCGCGCCGGCGAGCATGCGGACGCCCGCGAGAATGGCGGCGGGCATCTGCTGCACGCCTACGCTCATAGCGGTGTAGGTGGCTCCCCAGCAAAAGTACACGCTCAGGAAAGCGAGGACGATAGAGAGCTGGGATGGCCGGGACCATCGGCCGTCGGGCGCTATGGAAGGGGGCATGATGGAGACAGTTCCATCGTATCGTGCGCGCGCAGGTGCCAAGATTCATGCTGGTTCGCGCGGGAGCAGGAATGGTTAATCCTATAATACGGAAACCAAACAGGGGACATGGGCAGCGGTCCGGATCGGACTTCCGGCGGGGTGATTGAGTCATGAGAGATGCTCTGGAGCGACAGGTCGATCAAGCCCTGGGCAGGTTGCCTGCCGATCTTGTCGTCCGCAATGCCCGCATCCTGAATCTCGTTACCGGCCAGATTCAATCCGGTGACATTGCCGTTTGCGGAGACAAGATTGTTGGCACCCTCGACAGCTACCGGGGCCATGAGGAGATCGACGCCAAAAGGCGCTTTGCCGTCCCCGGCCTTATCGACAGCCACGTGCATTGCGAGAGCACGCTGGTTACTCCTGGGGAGTTCGATCGCTGCGTGCTTCCCCATGGTGTCACAACGGCGATTTGCGACCCTCACGAGATCTGTAATGTGCTTGGCCTGGCGGGCCTGCAATATTTTCTCGATTCCGCGCAGGGCACCGCGATGGATCTTCGCGTACAGCTTTCATCCTGCGTGCCGGCGACGGAGCTGGAGACTTCCGGCGCGCGGCTCTCGGCGGTCGATCTTGTCCAGCATCGAAACCATCCCAAGGCAATTGGCCTGGCGGAGTTCATGAATGTGCCGGGCGTGTTGAACAAGGATCCCGAATGCATGGAGAAGCTAGCCGCGTTCCAGGGCCAGCACATCGACGGACACGCCCCGTTGCTTTCCAGCCATGCTTTGAACGCTTATCTATCCTGCGGGATTAAAAACTGTCACGAGACCACGAACCTCGCCGAAGGACGGGAGAAGCTCGCCAAGGGCATGCAAGTGCTCATCCGTGAAGGATCGGTTTCGAAAGATCTGGCGGCGCTGACGCCGCTCATCAGCGAGTTTGCTTCGCCGTTCCTGGGCTTTTGTACGGATGACCGCAATCCGCTGGACATCCATGAAGAGGGCCACCTGGACTATCTGGTACGCCGCGCCATTGCGCTGGGCGCGCCGGTGGCCGCCGTCTATCGGACAGCCAGCTGGTCGGCTGCGAGGGGCTTTGGGCTAAGGGACCGTGGGTTGATCGCTCCCGGATACCTTGCAGATTTTCTGCTGCTGGACGACCTGGAAAGCTGCGCAATCCATGCTGTTTTTCGCCGCGGCCGCAGGGCGACCACGGACACCTTCGCGGCGCGCGCCCTGCCTGTGCCGCCGAGCGGCAATTCTGTGCGGCTGCAGCCCGTCACCGCGGCGAGCTTTGCCGCGAGAGCCTCCGGCGGGGCGTCTCCGGTCATTGGAATTATTCCTGGGAAAATTCTTACCGAGTATTTACACGCGGACCTGCCATTCCGCGACGGAAAGCGCCATGCCGATCCCGAGCGTGATCTGCTCAAAGTCTGTGTGCTGGAGCGACACGGCCGCAACGGGAATATCGGCGCGGGCTTCGTGAAGGGTTTTGGCTTTCGGCAGGGAGCGCTTGCTTCCTCTGTCGGACATGACAGCCACAATCTCTGCGTGGTGGGCGCCAATGACGAGGACATGGCGGTGGCAGCCAATCGCCTGATTGCGCTCGGTGGCGGATTCGTTGCGGTGCAGGGCGGGCGGGTGCTCGCCGAACTCGCCCTGCCTTTTGCCGGTCTGATGAGCCTCGAACCCTTTGAGACCGTGCGGCGCGACCTCTACTCGCTGCGCGCGGCAGTGCAGGCGATGGGCTGCCAGCTCGCGGAGCCATTCCTGCACCTGGCGTTCCTGCCGCTCCCGGTCATTCCTCACCTGAAGATCACCGACTTCGGACTTGTCGATGTCGATCGCTTCGAGCTCGTTCCTTAATCGTCAACACTTGAGGAGAAAATATGGCCGATCAAGCCCCGCTGCACTTCGTCTTCTATTTCGCTGCGCCACCGGAGAAAGTTTGGGAGGGCTTCGTCTCGCCGGAGTCCAACCGTATCATCTTCGCGGGTGCGCAACTTCAATCGGACTTCCAGGCCGGTGGTTCGATGGATTGGGTCGGCCCCGGACCCGACGGCAAGCCCACCGTCTATGTCCGAGGCAAAATCGTGCGCTTCGAACCGCCGAAATTCCTCCAGTACACCTTCGCCCTGGGTCAAAGCGAGATGACTTCTCGCGTCACATTGGAATTGACGCCGGAGACGGAAGCTACACGGGTTGCGGTCACGCACGACGAGTGGTCCGAAGGCGATCCCGGATACGCCTCCTGCGTTGACGGGTGGCCACGCATACTTTCTCGTCTGAAAACCCTCATCGAGACCGGAAAAACATTCAAGCCACACTGAGTCGGCAGTTTTCCGCTTGATGGCTCTTTGACCATGGGCGCGCACGGTGAATCAGCCGTTACCCGCCGGAGATGAGTATCGCCGGACGTACAATCCGCGTGATATCCTCTGGCCAACGCACGAATATGCGAGACTCGGTGACCAAATCGGCGCACTCCTGCTGCAGGCGATCCAGCCGCAGCTTCTGGAGCCGCGCGTTTGCGCGCGCGATCGCCCCTCGCAAGCATCTCCGTGTGTTGCCCACGCGCACGCGACCTAGCCTCTTCGGCAGCGACTAGTCGACGCTGCCCTCCGGCAACGCTTTCCCGCTCAAGCGAATGCGGTGTTCCGGAGAACGAAGAAAGACTCTCTCTCAAGCCCCCGTCTTAAGGCAAACAGGACCAGACGCACACCAGGCCCCAGCAGCCGGAATAACCGCCGGCATCAAGGAGAGAAAGATGCACACTACGAAAGCAGAAATCTATGCCCAGTACGGACCGAAACTGGCGACCGCACTGCCCGGCCCCAAAGCAATCAGCATTGTTGAAGCAGACGACCGCCTTATTTCCCCCAGCTATACGCGCTCCTATCCAATGGTGGCGAAGCGGGGACGCGGAGTGCGTGTCGAAGACGTGGACGGCAATGAGTTTCTGGACTTCGCCGCAGGCATCGCCGTGACCTCGACCGGCCACTGCCATCCGGAAGTCGTGAAGGCCATTCAGGAACAGGCCGCTGAGCTGATTCATATTTCGGGGACTGACTTTTACTACGAATCGCTCGTGACCATGGCCGAGCGGCTGTCGGCGATTGCCCCGATGCCCGGCCCGCATCGCTTCTACTACGGCAACTCGGGAGCCGAGGCAGTCGAGTGCGCCCTGAAAATTGCGCGCTACCATACTGGCCGCCAGAACATCATCGCCTTCTTCGGAGCCTTCCACGGTCGCACCATGGGCGCGCTTTCGCTTACCGCCTCAAAGCCGCAGCAGCGCCGCCGCTTCGCTCCGCTCATGCCTGGAGTGACACACGTTCGCTATCCCTATACGTATCGCGGATGCAGCGGCGGTCCGCAGGAAGAAGAGGCCTTTGCGCTGGGTTGCGCCCGGTACATCGAGGAGAAGCTCTTCAAGACGACGCTGCCGCCGGAGGAAGTCGCGGCGATCTTCATCGAGCCGATCCAGGGCGAGGGCGGGTATGTGGTCGCGCCTCCGATCTTTATGCAGGAGCTGCGCCGGATCTGCGATAAGTACGGCATTCTGCTGGTAGCCGATGAAGTGCAGTCAGGAGCGGGCCGCACGGGCAAGTGGTGGGCCATCGAGCATACCGGCGTCGAGCCCGATATCGTCTGCATCGCCAAGGGTATCGCGTCAGGCATGCCGCTGGGCATCTGCATGACCCGTGCCGAAATCATGGACTGGAAGCCGGGCTCGCATGCGTCGACGTTCGGCGGCAATCCAATTTGCATTGCCGCAGCCCTTGCGACCATGAACGTGCTGGAGCGCGAAGGCATCGCCAACGCGGCAAAGATGGGCGAGCTAATGTTCGACCGCCTGCACAGCTGGCCGGCCAAGTTCGACATCGTCGGCGAGGTGCGCGGACGCGGCCTGATGATCGGCATCGAGATCGTGAAGGATCAGGAGTCGCGCGAACCCGCCGGCAGGTGGCGGGACCGCATCGTGGAGCTGGCTTTCGAGCGCGGGCTGCTGATTCTGGGCTGCGGCGAGACTGCGATCCGTCTGGCGCCACCGCTCATCGTCAACGAACATGAGGCGTCAATTGCGCTCGATATTCTCGACGAGTGCATCACACTGGTCGAGGAAGAGCAGGCGCAGAGGAGCGCACTGGCGGAATCCGCCGTTTAGCAGCGGGTCGGGCTCGATCGCCTGAAATAACGCCGCTGCTATGCTTTAGCCGACTTGAATCGCGATTCACCCGGGCGGTGGAGATCCGCCAAGATCTCCGCCGCCTAGCTGCACATTCCATCCTGTCCAGCACCATATTTTCTTCTGTAACGTTTTTCCTCCCGCCTCCACTATCCATTCGTGTCGAGGCCAGCTGACGAAAGCCACGACAAATCTGTTTGTGCCACCTGATGGTATTTCTGCCTTGGTTCACTTCATCCGACTTCAGAGGAACGATATGCATGCGAATGGGACAGCTGGTAATGAAAGAGAAAAGAAGGGCTTTGCTAACGGTCATATCGAGACGCTGGTCCTCGACCACGTCGGAGGCGGCAGTTCTCATGACGCGAGCAATGCCATGGATCATTTATATGGCACAACAACGCTGACCGAGCGCGTGGTGGGATTTCTGGAACGGTACAACCAGTCTGTATTCGGGTTCGGGTAGGCGACGAATGAGGCTTTGGACTGAGCCCGCCCGCTGTCGGCGAGTCACGGTCAAACCAGACCGGAGATTTCGGGCGGGCAGCGGAACGCTGCCCGCCACAGCCACCCAGTATTTGGAAGAACTTCCCCCCAGGAGTGTAAACTTGGGCGCGTGCCCAGTCGCTTCGGAGGAACGAGGCTTGGAATTTTTTGCGTTCGATGCGCCGTACCTTGACCGGCTCAAATCTGGAGACGCGCAGACTGAAGAGCATTTTGTCAGGTACTTCAGCGAACTTATCCGCCTCAAACTGCGCTCCCGATTGAACTCCAAAGAAGCCATTGAGGATGTCCGGCAGGAGACCTTCGTTCGGGTGCTCTCGCTATTGCGCGCCGAAAAAGGCCTGAGACAGGCTGATCGGCTGGGAGCATTCGTCAATTCGGTTTGCAACAACGTGCTGCTGGAGCATTACCGCTCCAAGAGTAAGAGCGACTCCAACCTTGAAGATGCTCCGGATGCGATCCTGGTCAACCGGGAACCCGATGCGCTGAGTCTTCTGGAGACAAAGGACACGGAGAAAGTTGTTCGACAGATTCTGAACGAGTTGACGGAGCGGGACAGGAGTCTGCTCCGTTCCGTGCTGCTGGAGGAGCGCGATAAGGACGAGGTTTGCGCGGAGCTTGGCATTACCCGGGAGTATTTGAGGGTGTTGATCCACCGGGCGAAGCAGTCCTTCAAGATTTTTTATCTGAACCGCTTAGGCGAGAAAAGGCCCGGGAGTCTGTGAAACGTTTTCCGATCCTGAGCACTATAGAGTTGAGGCCATAATGCATGGATCACCATGATGCTGTCCGGCTCTCACTAGTGGAAAAATATCTACTGGACGAGCTGCCCCCCGAATTTCGTGACGAGTTTGAGGAACACTACTTCGATTGCCAGGAGTGCGCCGCCGATCTGCGCGCGACGGCTGCGTTCGTTGACGCTGCGAAGAAAGAGCTGAAGGCTTTTCCTGCCGCAAAGCCCAGACCGAGCCCGGCGAAGAAGCCGCGCCTGGCATGGCTCTGGGCGCCGGCGTTTGTCCTGCCCGCTCTGGCCGCATGCCTGCTGGTCATCGCGTATCAGAACTTCGTGGTCTTTCCGCACTTCAGGAGCGCGCTCGCGGAGTTGCGTACTCCGGAGATTCTGCCCTCGGTCTCGCTGGTCGGAGGCAACAGCCGCGGCGGCCAGACTCCATCGATAACCGTGCATGGTGCGCAGCCCTTTCTCGTGCTTGTCGATATTCCGCCTCAAGATCGCTTTTCGAGCTACACTTGTCTGCTGTATTCTCCGTCCGGTTCCCTTGTCTGGCGTGTTCAGGTTTCTGCCCAGTTAGCGAAAGATACTGTCTCCATACGCGTGCCCCCGGTCAACAGGATGGCTGGCAGCTACACGCTGATGGTGCAGGGAAACACGGATCGGACTCCGGCCGAGACTGGCGTCGATCTGGGGCACTATCGTTTTACGTTAAACACTCAGAATTGATATCTCACTTGCGAAGGCAGCCATGCGATTCGATGCCAAGAAGGTTTTCTACTTTCACACAGACGCGAACTCGCTGGGCGGGTTCATTGAAAAGCCATTCCAGAAAATCGTACCTTCTCAAGCGTCGGTGTCGCTGCCCGCAGTTGGCGGACATGTAACCCAGCGAACGGAAGCCTTCAATTTCGAGGAAATCATTTCCTGCCGCGCGGCCTATACCCGGGTATCCGGCCGGGAGGTGGAGAAGGACGGCCCGTGGTCGACGGTGGTCACGTCAGTGATCGAAGGATTGAACATCCTCGAAGTCGTGACAGCGGAGCGGATAGTGGCTCAGATATCTGTCGAATACACAAGAGAAGACGGATACCCTAAAATCTCTCTGGCTGGTTCTCATTTCGAACGTCTGCGGCTGGGGGGATCCGAGGCTTTTCCCACGTTGAATAGCAGTCTGCTCGATGCAGGGCGTGGCGGAGACGCTTCCCAGTCCATAGTCACCTGGCCGGTTTTTCAGAAGACTGGCCGGGAACAGGCTAGCAGGCTGATTGATGGCATTGAGGGAGACCGGGATACTCCCCAATGGGTCGTCGAGAGATTCGGATGGATGAACTCCGATCGCGAGTCAGGGGAAGACGGATGTGTTCTCTGTTCGTTGGTGGACGGCGTAGATCAGGCGGTCCCTGGCAGGTCATTCGGCCATGTCGTGGAGATTCCGGACTTCGGGAGGATCTTCCTCGCCGAGCTGCTGGTTTTTCCGCGCTCGATTCAGCTATCGATGATCCGGGCCGAGCTGGGCTGCCACACCGCGGGGGCGGCGAGCGCAGCCAGCGGGGTTGTCGGCGGCCACATGGTTCCACCATAGCCCTAGCTGCTTTTTTAGCATCGGCCGCTTTCCTGACTGGATGCCACCCGTCGGCGAAGCAGGGCTCGGGCAGTGAGGACCCGGCAGAGACCTATCAAAAGATTCACGGCGATTTCCTGCACGGCAATCTGGATGTCGCGGAGCAGAAAGCAGAGAAGGCGCGCAAGGACTTCTCCGGCCGCAATGCGGACTGGGCCATGAAGTTCCGTCTTCTCGAAGCCGAGATCCTTACCTACCAAGGCCGACGCCCGGATGTAATTGCCATGCTCAACAGTCCGGACGTTTCCTACCCTACCGCCGGCGACCTCGCGATCAAGCGAGACTTACTCTGCGGCCTGGCGAACGCCCGGCTCGGCCAGGGAGAACTATCGGATCGGGAATTACAGGAGGCGCGGCGCCTGTCCGACTCAAGCAACTCGCAGTTGACCGGGGAGGTGTTGAGGACCGAAGCCCAGATTCAGGTCTATCGCAATCAATTGCCTGAATCCGTCAATCTATTCCGGAAAAGTGCCGACTTTGCCCGCGCGCATGGCGACGCGTTTCTCGAGGCCAGCGATCTCTTGAATCTCGGCCTGGTCGCTCTGGACATGGAGCACTACGACGAATCTCTTGCTCTGTTGAACCGCGCCGCGGACTTCGCCAGACCGATTCAAGCGCGGCCGGTCATTGAAGCTGCCCTGGGTAACGTGGGTTTGGCTTATTTCTATCTAGGAGATTTTGAAAAGGCGCTCTCCAATTTTCAACAGGCCGAGCACGAAGCGAAGGAAATTGGAACGACGAGCGCGCAGGTCGATTGGTTGTGGGATGCCGGAAGGTCCTACTACAAGCTCGGCGATCTAGACCAGGCAAAGAGGTGTTACGAACAGTCGCTAAAGGCCGCCGAGGCCATCGGTGAACCGGAAGAGATTGTAGGCATCAATACGGTGCTGGGGTTCCTGCTTTATCAGCAGGGGCAATACGATTCGGCAAAAGAGCACAGCGATGAGGCTATTCGCACAGCGCGCATGTCGGGAGACAAGGTTGCAGCCAACTATCCCTTGTTCCTGCAAGCGCTCCTCGCTACCCGGCAGGAAAATGGCCCGAATGCGGAGCGCATGCTGATGCAGGTCGATCAGGACTCGGCGGATACGCCATCGCTTCAATGGGAGATCGAGAATGCGATCGGGAATTTCTACATGGCCAAGCACCAGTTGGAGGCGGCCGATCTCTGGTATCGCAAAGCCATCGATACCTTCGAAACCCAGCGGGACGCGCTCAAGGATGAAGAGCTGAAGCTGCCTTTTTTTGCGAATGGCGACGCGCTGTACCGCGACTACGCCGATCTTCTCATTCAGTCTCAGAGGCAGGATGAGGCTTTACAGTTTCTCGATCTGGGCCGGGCGAGGACTTTGGCGGAAGGTCTGGGACAAGCGAAGCAGAAATCTCATTCGCCGCAGAAGGAGGCAATGAACGCGCAGTCGGTTGCCCGCAAGCTCGATGCCACGATCCTGTTCTACTCGCTCGGGCCGGACAAATCCTGGCTATGGGCTGTCACCGCGAATCGAACGCGGCTCTTTGTGCTTCCCAAACAGCCGGAGATTGATGCCCATGTCCAGGCTTATCAGAGAGCCATCCTGCGATCGAGCGATCCGGTAAGAGATATAAACGAAGACGCACGCTCTCTATACGAAACCCTCGTTGCGCCTGCAGCGTCGATGATCCCTCAAGGCTCGAGGGTTATTATCATCCCTGATGGCAGCCTGAACGGATTGAATTTCGAGACGCTTCTCGCGCCCGTAGGCGAACGGCTTCATTATTGGATTGAAGATGTAACAGTGACCAGTGCAAATTCGATCCGCCTCCTCTCCCGGATCGACGGACGCTCTTCAGAGACGGAAAAAGAAAACCTGTTGTTGTTTGGCGACCCTGTTTCGCCGGCCGCGGAATATGAGAATCTTCCCAATGCTCCTGCCGAGATCGACAGCATTCAAAGGCACTTTGCGCCAGACCGACGCACGGTAGAGACGCGGGCTGCAGCGGTGCCCGCGGCGTACTCAGCCAACCGGCCGGATCGATTCTCCTACATCCACTTCGTCGCGCATGGAACGGCAAGCCGGTTGAGTCCACTGGATTCAGCGGTAGTGCTTTCGGCGCCGCCTGGGCATTCGGACAGCTTCAAGCTCTACGCGCGGGACATCGTGCACCAGCCGCTGCACGCGAGACTGGTAACCATCTCGGCGTGCTACGGATCGGGCCTTCGCGCCTATGCCGGCGAGGGGCTGGTGGGCTTGTCCTGGGCGTTTCTTCGTGCCGGCGCGCACAACGTGATCGGCGCGTTGTGGGAGGTCAATGACGCTTCCACGTCGCTGCTCATGGATCGGCTTTACACCGAGCTGAACGCCGGAAACCGGCCTGACGCGGCCCTCCGCACAGCAAAGTTGTCGCTGATTCATTCCCAGGGCATATACCGCAAGCCCCTTTACTGGGGTGCCTTTCAACTCTATGCGGGCTCGTAGCGCTCCTAAATGCTCTTCGCTTCGCCGGCCTGACAACGGCCGGGTTGCCTTCCCTTCTTCGGCGCGAGAGAATCAGTCGGCCATCTCTGCTGCGTGACGCTCGTTTGCATCCCACACAACGAATTTGGCGATCGTCGAAAGGGGCTTGGAAATATGCCGATTCAGGTGTGCTTCATGATCATGCCGTTCGGAAAGAAGGCTACCGGAGCGGAACCAGGCAAGGGTCCGGCGGAGATCGATTTCGACACCCTTTGGGATAAGGCGCTGCGTCCGATGATCCAGGATGAGCTGCACTATGTTCCCATCCGCGCGGACCAGGATGCGGGCTCACTGATTATCAAGGCCATGATCGAGCGGCTGGCGATCTCGGACCTGGTCATTGCCGACCTGACAATTCCCAACGCGAACGTGTATTACGAAGTCGGTGTGCGACATGCGGCCCAAAAGGCTGGCTGCGTGTTGATTGCCGCCGACTGGTCGAAGCCGCTCTTCGATATGGCCCAGATGCGGCGGTTGACCTATCCGTTAGCGGACAGTTCGGTTACTGAAGAAAGTGCGGGCACGATTCGGAAAGCTCTGATAGAAGGAATTCGACAAGTCATGGATCACATCTCCCCGGTTTTCGAGACACTCCCCGGATATCCCGGCCCCGTGGATCCGGCTCAGCTTGAATCCTTTCACGATGTGGCGGAAAGACTTGCGATGCTCCAGTCGGAAGTAAGCGTGGCCCGAGGATTGCCGGTGAATGAGGCCGCGACTGAAGTCAAGAGACTAGTCGATACCTACGGCGAGGATGCAGGAGCGGTGCCCAGTGTGGCCCTGGACCTGACGCGGCTTTTGCGGGATACGCGGCAATGGGACGCGGCTCTCGCTTTCATCGACGGTCTTCCTGCGCGGATCAAGGAGATCCCCGTCATGCGGGAACAGCGCGCGCTGATGCTGGGAAAGGCGGGCAGGCCGTTGGAAGCTATTGCCGAACTCGAAGCGCTGATTCGCGGCGGCGGCGACAGCTCAGAGCGCAGCGGATTGCTGGGCGGACGGTACAAGGCACTGTATGAGGGCGTGGGCGACGCACAGTCGAAGTCCGTTTATCTCAACAAGGCCATCGCCAGCTATGACCGCGGCATGATGCTCGACCTGAACGATTACTACCCCTCGAGCAACCTGCCGCGCCTGTACCGTGAGAGAAAGCAGAGTGGAGACCAGACCAAAGCAATGATGGCCGCCAACCTGGCGCTGGTGGCCTGTAATCGCTCGCGTAAACGAAATCCCGACGATCCATGGGCTCTGCCTACCTTGCTCGGAGCGGCCTTTGACGCGGGAGACGTTCCCACCGCAAGACAGCTGCTCGACGAATTCACACAGGCTACGGCGGCGCCCTTCCCAATCGACTCGACGATTCCTGACTTGCGGAGGTCTCTGGCATTGTTGACCGACGCCGAAGCGTCTGGCGGGCTGGCCTTAATCCTCGCCGAATTTCAGCGGTTGCTCGATCCCAATGGGACGGTCACCGCATTGGCTGGGAGACGTGTTGACGCCGAGGGCGCTAAAGATCGCCGCTTCCCACCGGAAAACGCTCCTGCAGTCGCGCAGCGCATCCGCAACATGCTGGTGGCGACGGCCAGCACCAGTGTGGTGGCATCGGCGGCCTGCGGCGCGGATATCCTTGCCCTTGACTGCGCGGGAGAACTTTGCCTGAGCCGTCGCGTGATCCTTCCCTTTCCGCGCGCGCGATTTCGGGCCGCCTCGGTCGCCGATCGCGGCGAAGAATGGGGTGTGCGTTTCGATGCGATTCTGGACGAGCTGGACAAGGAAGATATTGTCGAGTTGAATCTCGAAGGCAGCGACGACGAAGCGTACGCCGCTACAAATGTCAAAATTCTGGACGAGGCCAAAGCAAGGGCGACGGCTGCAAATCAGCGTGCGCTGGCGGCAGTTGTCTGGAATGGATTGTCGAGGGGCACATCCGACCTGACCGACGCATTCAGGCGGCTTGCGGTTGAGAAGAAGCTCGAAACAATCACAATTCCGACCTTGTGAGTGTTTGTCCTCCAAGACTTCTGTCGCATTGCTTACGACCTGCCGCCGCGCCTGGCCTGCTTGCGAAAAAACATTCCTGCCGCCAGGAACAATGCCGAGATTACAGTCGCCAGCAAGCCGCTGCCGAGTTCGCGGTGGTGCAGGCTCAAGGCCGCGTCCAGGAACCACGCCGCGGCGCCGACGAACCATATCCAGTAGAGATTTCGACTCATTCCGGTCTCAAACGCATCCCGCTTCACGCTCGCCTGCCTAAAGTAATTGTGCTTGACCGTCCTTGTGTTTGGCGAGAATCGCACTTGGAGGACTGCTTATTCCACCACACAAATCAGACACTTCAAGTATTCCGTCTCAGGAATCGTCAGTATTATGGGATGATCCGCGGACGCGCCGCGACGCTCGATCAGGCGCACTCTTCTCCGTGCATCGCCTGTAGCCGAAGCCACAACGGCAGTGAAATCCGCCAGCGAAACGTGGTGCGAGCAGGAGCAGGTGACGAGAATGCCGCCCGGACGAAGCATCCGAAGCGCACGCAGATTCAGCTCCTTGTATCCGCGCAGGGCGCCTTCCACGGCTCGTTTTGATTTGGCGAATGCAGGCGGATCAAGAACGACGGTGTCGTATACAGCCCCAGAATCGCTCCAGTCTCGCAACAGGTCGAAGGCGTTGGCTTCGACCCAGTCAACCTCGGAGTTCTTCAACACATCGCGATTCGCTGCGAGGTTTCGCTCGGCGACCTCGAGCGCCGAGCGCGATACGTCGATCCCGGTTACGCGCGGGCAGGACTGCGCGAGATGCAGAGCGAATCCGCCCTGATACGTGCAAATGTCGAGCGCCTCACCGTGCGCGTATCGCGCTGCGGCTGCGTAGTTCTCTCGCTGGTCGAGGAATGCCCCGGTTTTTTGCCCGGCGCTCGCGTCGTAGTGAAACTTCAGGCCATTGAACCGAAACAGGGTTTGGGTCAGCGGTTCACCGCGCGCATACAGAGGAGGCCCATCGAGGGGCATGCTCAATTGCTCGAGTTCGCGGATGCGGGGATCTGGCCGCTCGACGATAGTGGCCGGATCGAGCGCGTCGCGCAGTGTTCTGGTTACGACGATGCGAACTGCTTCATTATCCAAAGCTTTGGTGAGCAGTTGCAGGATGATCAAGTCCTCGTACTTGTCCACAATCATGCCCGGCAGCGCGTCGGCCTCGCTGAAGACCAGACGGCAGGCGTTGCTGTCGGCGCTGGATAAAATCTGGTCACGCTGAGCTATCGCAGTGCGTAACCGCGTACCGAGCAGTTCGAGCCATTCCGTCTCGCCGATCAGCTCGGTTGTAACAACTCGCAGCGCAATCTCCGAAGTGGGACTGTAAAGGGCGGTACCAAGCACAATCCCGCGCTGATCAACCACCGGCAACAAGAGCGGCGCATCCTTTGAAACCTCAACTAGATCCGAGCGGTAAACCCAGACATGTCCCGCGCGCAGCCGGTCGGCGGCGCGTCGTGAGATGACTGCGGCCTGACCTTCAAGGGCCGGCGAGTACGGGGCCGCGGGCGTCGAATTCTCCGCTGGAGGGCCGCCTCGCCGACGTTTCTTCAAATCCTTGCTAGTCATCGGAAGCCACCGCAGCCATCTTCGCATAAGCGAGAGCGCATATAATGAGATATGGCAACCACCCAAGCCACCTCGGCGACGGCTGAGGGGAGTTCAGATTTGTTTGCGGACAAATTCCGCAAGCTGCTGGATGTGGTGCGTGCCAATCGTCCCGGAGATGACCTCGAGGTCATCCGCAAAGCCTGGGATTTCTGTCTGGAGCACCACAAAGGCCAGAAACGCCTCTCCGGTGAGCCCTACGTCCTGCATCCGCTTGAAGTCGCGCTGGTGCTCGCGGAGATGAAGCTGGACTCGACCGCCATCGCCGCGGGCCTGCTTCACGATGCGGTCGAAGATACGCCGGTCACCACCGAGGACATCACGGCGAAGTTCGGCGAGCAGGTCGCGCACATCGTCGAAGGCGTAACCAAGATCGACAAGATTCAATTCGCGAACCGTGAAGACCGGCAGGCGGAAAATGTCCGCAAGATGCTGCTGGCCATGGTGAGCGACGTGCGCGTCGTGCTCATCAAACTTGCCGACCGGCTGCACAATATGCGCACGCTCGAGCATATGCCTCCGGAAAAGCAGCAGAGCATTGCGCGCGAGACGCTCGATATCTACGCGCCGCTTGCTCACCGCCTGGGCATGGGAAAGGTGCGCGGTGAACTCGAGGATCTCTCCTTCCGCTACGTCGATCCGTTCACTTACGATCAGGTGCATGAGGCAGTTGAATCGCGGCGCAAGGAGGGCGAGCAGTTCCTCGCTGGAGTGGAAGGTCTGCTCATTGAAAAGCTGCGCGAGAACAACATCAAAGCGCGCGTCGAGTGGCGCATCAAGCGCTTGTTCAGCATCAACCAGAAGCTGCAGAAGTCGAAGATCTCGGTCGATCAGGTCTATGACCTGCTGGCGCTGCGCGTCATCGCAGGCAGCGTGCAAGATTGCTATGCCATCTTCGGACTCATTCACAGCATCTGGCGGCCTGTGCCCGGACGCATTAAAGACTTTATTGCCATGCCCCGGCCGAATTTGTATCAGTCACTGCACACAACTGTAATGGGCGAGGGCGGTCACCAATTCGAAGTGCAGATTCGCACCGAGGAAATGCATCGCATCGCCGAAGAGGGCATCGCGGCGCACTGGAAATACAAGGCCAACGGTTCACCCATCAGCGCGCGCGACGAGCAGCGACTCGCCTGGGTCCGGCAGCTGGTCGAGTGGCAGCGCGAGATGACCGATCCCAACGAGTTCCTCTCGACGCTGAAGATCGATCTTTATCCGGAAGAGGTTTACACCTTCACGCCGAAGGGCAAAGTCGTTGTGCTGCCCAAAGACGCAAGCCCGCTCGACTTCGCCTACTCCATTCACACGGAGGTCGGCAACAGCTGCGTGGGCGCGAAGGTGAATGGACGTCTTGTTCCGCTGCGTACAAAGCTGCGCAACGGCGACATCGTTGAAGTGGTCACGCAGAACGGGCACACCCCGAGCCGGGACTGGCTCAGCTTTGTAAAAAGCGCGCGGGCCCGGAACAAAATCAAGCACTGGCTCAATGAGCATCAGCGCGAGCGCGCCATTGAAATCGGCCGCAAGCTGCTCGAGCGAGAAGCGCGCAAGTACAAGGTCGGGATCTCGAAATTCGATGAATCCGATTACGAGCGCATTGCCGCGGAATACAGCGTCGCCACGCCCAACGACCTGATGGCTGCGATCGGCTTCGGCAAATACTCCGCGCGCCAGGTGCTGAACAGGCTCAGTCCGGGCATCATCAGTCAGCCCGGTCCCGAGCATGAGGCTTCGACCGATGGCGGCGTTTCTGACACCGTGAAGCGGGTCTCCTTGACGAGCAATGCAGACTCGCTCCAGGTCGAAGGACAGGATGAGCTGCTCGTCTATCGCGCCCGATGTTGCAATCCGATTCGCGGCGAAGAAATCATCGGCTACGTCACGCGCGGCAAGGGCGTAGCTGTCCATGCGCGTAGCTGTCCCAATGTGCAGAACCTGCTGTATGAATCCGACCGTCGCATCGCCGTCGAGTGGGCACGCCCCGCGGATGAAACGACCGGCCGCCGCCCGACTTACCCGGTGAAGCTGACCATCTTCTGCGACGACCGGCCTGGCATGCTCAAGGAGCTGACCGCCATCATCAGCGACGAGAACACGAATATCCGCTCCGTCGACTCGCGCCCCGGTCCGAACGCCGACGCCATTGTCGAATTCGTAGTCGAAACCGAAGATGTTCGCCACCTGACCCGCCTGGTGCAGGGCATGCGCCGCGTGCCTGGTGTGCGTGAAGTGCAGAGATCGCAAAAGCTGTAGCGGCTCTTCACATTGGGAATACTGGAATTTGCCTCCTCTGTACACTTCCAAGCACAATCTCTGCATGAGCTCGACCAAGACTGCCATCTCGACTCCCAGCGCGCCTGCCGCCATCGGACCCTATTCTCAGGCCGTGCGCGTGGGCGATTTTCTTTACACTTCAGGGCAGGTTGCGCTGGACCCGGCCAGCGGACAGATCGTTGCCGGCGGGATCGTCGAGCAGACCACGCGCGTCCTTGACAATCTCAAGGCCGTGCTCGATGCCGCGGGTGTAAACCTGTCTCACGTCGTCAAAACCGTCGTCTTTCTCAAAGACATGAACGATTTTGCCGCCATGAACGCTATCTACGGCGAATATCTTGCGCCGCCGGGAACGGTACCACCGGCACGATCCACGGTCGAAGTGGCACGACTTCCGAAAGATGCACTGGTGGAGATTGAAATGATCGCGCGTGTGTAACGAATCGGATCGCGGAGTCATCTATCTAATGGATTGGGAGAATCAATCGATGACCGAAACCAAAGTAGAAATAGAGAAGATTGAAAAGACTGACGCGGAGTGGCGGGCGCAGCTGACGCCCGAGCAGTATCACATCACACGTGAGAAGGGTACGGAGCCGGCATTTACCGGCGCGCTTTATCGCAACCATGACGACGGAATTTACCGCTGCGTTGCCTGCGATGCTGAGCTGTTCAAGTCCGACGAGAAGTTCGAGTCCGGCTCCGGCTGGCCAAGCTTCTGGGAGCCTGTTAGTCCCGGCGCCATCGAAAAACACGAGGACAACACCTACGGGATGCGCCGCGTGGAAGTGACCTGCGCGCGTTGCGGCGCGCACCTCGGCCACGTCTTTCCGGACGGTCCCAAGCCGACCGGTCTGCGTTACTGCATCAACTCAGCCGCGTTGAATTTCGAAAAAGCGAAGTCCTGAAATGGCAATCCGAAGCCGCTGGATGGAGAGGTTCATTCGCGGCTTCGTCGTTTGTTTCTCATTGACATTTTTCTGCGCGCCTCGAAACGGGGCTGCCATGGCGTTCCCGCCGCCCTGGTCGGGTCCCGTTGCCAGCTCCCGGACCCTCCAGATTGGCGGGTCTTCCATCCAGGTTGACTTCGGCCCGGGCTCGACCGATCTCCCTCCAGATCGAATTGTGCAATGGGTTGAGAATGCCGCCAAATCGGTCACCGTCTACTACGGCAAATTTCCTGTTCCAAGAGACCGCATCCTGGTGGAGTTTGCCGCCGGCGGCAGCGGAGTGGGGCACGGCACAACTTGGGGCGGCGTAAGCGGATTTCCCGCCTTCACGCGGGTGCGGGTGGGCCAGCACACCACCCAGCAGGAACTCGACGACGACTGGATGATGACGCACGAGCTGATTCACACCGCGTTCCCAAGCATGGACGACGAGCAACATTGGATTGAAGAGGGGCTGTCCGTCTATGTAGAGCCCATCGCACGTGCTCAAAATGGTTTGTTAAGTCCCGAGAAGATATGGAGCGACATGGCGCGCGATATGCCGCAGGGCAATCCGGGAGCTTCCGACCGCGGTCTCGACCAGACGCACACCTGGGGCCGAACCTACTGGGGCGGCGCGCAGTTCTGCCTACTCGCCGATGTCATGATTCGAAAGGAGACGCACAACCAGAAGGGGCTTCAGGAGGCGCTGCGCGCAATCGTTGCTGCAGGGGGAACCATCGATCACGACTGGCCCATCACAAAAGCGTTCGCCGTGGGCGATCAGGCGACGGGCACACATGTGCTGACACAACTATACGAGCAGATGCGAAATACGCCGAAGCCCGTCGATCTCAATACGTTGTGGAAGGACTTGGGTGTCGAGCAAATGCCGGATGGAGTCCGCCTCAATAACAATGCACCGTTTGCGAACATCCGCAAAGCGATTACTCTTCCGCCGCGGCAAGTCGAAGACCAGAAAAAGCCCGGGATCTGAAAACCCGGGCTTTGCTGAAGAACTGGAACTAAGCCTTGGCGACTTTGCCGCTCTTGATGCAGCTGGTGCAGACGCGCATTCTCCTGGCGCCGCCTTCTACCTTGGCTTTCACGGGGCGAAGATTGACGCTCCAGCGCCGGCGAGTAACGTTGTGCGCATGCGAGATGTTGTTTCCGAACTGCGGGCCTTTGCCGCAGATTTGACAGACCTGAGCCATGGTAAAACTCCAAATCCTGAAATGTTCGTGCAGCCCAGGCCCGTCGAATTTCTCCCCGAACGAAACACCGTTCTGCCGGAGAGAAGCGGGCGGATAGACAGATGAAAATCCACCTTGGCGCCGAAACTCCAGTATAGCCCATATGGCGGCCTTACATCCACTAAATGCCGCTTTTGGGGTGCGAATCCATTGACCTCAACCCCCTGTCGCCGGTACACTTATCTAGTTTGGCGATTCTGCCCGTCGCTCTGTCGTGTGCCCGTTTTCGCTATCTGGTAAGCCTTGTTAAGCGAAGATGGCCGGCTCATTTCTGAATGGATTGAGTTTGAGCGCACAGCATAAGAGCGAGGATGTATCCGCCCAGCTTTGATTCAGATTCGCGTTCGCCATAGTGAACGCCGGAGGAAGTATGTACGCCGTCATTCGTACCGGTGGAAAGCAATATCGCGTCGCCCCAGGCGACGTTGTCAAGATTGAGAAAGCGGCCGCCGGGGACAAGGGCGCCATCGAGTTCAGCGAGGTTCTGGCCGTTTCCCGCGATGCCGGCAGCGAAAACAAGTCGCTGGCCAAGCCATCTTCGGCAAAGGTCGTGGGCACGGTTTTAGGCGACGGTCGCGGCGACAAGATTCTCGTCTTCCACTACAAGCGGAAGAAGCAGTACAAGAAGCTGCAGGGCCATCGCCAGGATTACACCCAGGTCCGGATCGATTCGATCGAAGTGGACGGAAACACCTACAAAGCAGCGAAGTAACGCGCACTCATTACGGCTGGCCTCTGTGGCCACCCACGAAGGATTGAAGAAATGGCACATAAAAAAGGTCTTGGAAGTTCGAAGAATGGTCGCGACTCAAATGCACAGCGGCTTGGCGTGAAGGCTTTCGGCGGCCAGCTAGTCACCGGCGGCTCGATCATCGTGCGGCAGCGTGGAACACCGCTCAAACCTGGCCTGAACGTAGGCCGAGGCAGCGATGACACGCTCTTCGCAAAGATCGATGGCCGCGTCAAGTTCGTTGACCGCGGGCGCTCTGGCCGCTTTGTCGCAGTTGAGCCAGTCTCGGCATCAGCTGTCGCCGAGTAAGAAAGAATCTCTAGGCCGGATCATGTTTACGCGCGACGGCGTCCAGTACGAGTTTCCCCACCTGGGCGTGCCGACGCAGGAAGTAAAGCCGAACGAGCGCTGCAACTCCCGGTTTGGGTTCTATACCAGCCGATCAAGGGCTTTCGAGTTGCAATTATCGAAGAGGCGGCATGCCGATTGAGCTGATCCAGACTGCGCTCACTGATGATGAAATGTGGAGCGCGCAAAGAACAATGCGCTTACAGCCTCAGTTTCCCGGAAATAGAAAAGCCCCGAATTGCTCGGGGCTTTTCTATTTCGGTTTTGCTGCTTAGCCATTTACGCTGATGGAATTCTTGGTTAGAACCTTGTCGACAACCTGCTCCACGTCCTGCAGGAAGAACGCTCCAGCTTGACCCACGGCGACATGCGGTGTGCTATGGCCCAGAGCACTTGCGATCTCGTCCCAGCGAATTAGCGACGAAGAGACGGGCAGCGTAATGGCTTCGAGTTCCGCCTCTGGCTGAGGCAACAGGAAGTAAGCCATCCAACCAGTCAGAACGCAGGTGATTACGACCTGGAGTGCGAGATTTATGTTCACGTCCAGCACGGAGCTTCGCGTCGCTACCACGGAGAGGATCAACTCCATTGCCGCCTGTACTCCAAATCCGAGGGCAATGCCGAAGGCCACACTGCGGAAAGAACGTCCCAGACTGTGAATGAACAGCGCGAGGAAAGCAAGCAGGCATAATTCGAGAATGCTCACACAACGCATCACCTGGAACCCGATCGACATCAGACCCGCTCCTACGCCCTTCAGCGGTAGGGAGGAGCTGACCGAGATGATGAAAGAAATGATTGCAACCCAGCGAAAAGCGAGAAGCCCAAAGCGGCGAATACCGGGCACGGGTTCCGTCACATGGCAGAAAATTTCCTGGATGACGAAGAAGATTGCGATCGCGCCAAGAGTGTAGAACGACCAGTAGGTGTAAAAGTAGACCGAATATTGCAAGGTATTATCAATGGAAAAGAAGCGATGAAGATTGAGGATGATCTCCAGAGTGACCGCAGAACAGGCACGCAAGCCAAGATACGTCATCATCGCCGGAAAACGCTTGGACAATCCTGATCTCAGAAAGAAGATCAGCGAGAGCCAGATCAAGACCGGTTCAGCGAATTCCAGAATGTTCATCGAAACAGAGGTCCATTGCATAACGTTCACCCGAATCCAGGCATAAGAATAGCCTGAATCGGGGAACATCTCAATGCAACCCTCGATCTATGACCTACGACCTTCGGGGTCCGCCCTTGCAACTTTCGCGTTAGACGCGAATTACTTGCCGTGCAGCTGGCAGGGCGATCCTGGTTCACAAACCGGGGCAGGCATAGCAGAACTTACGGTCAGCCGACTCACGGTGACGGTCTGCGCTTTGGCAGAGTGGCTGGAGGCAACACCGGCGATGACACCGGTCAATGCGAGGCATAGAATTGAGGCGCGAACAACGAGTTTCATAGTTAGTTAACTCCCGGTAGAATTAGAAAAAAAAGTCTGGTAATTGTTGACAACTTACTGTATCGTGAAAAACACTGTAAGCCTAGTATTTTCAATCACTATAGAGGGTATTAAACAGGCCTGTTACTGAGGTCATTGTGGTAACCCATGGTAACCTCTCTGCCCTTCTACCAAGCCCTTCCCAAGCCCCTTTCCAACGGCTCCGGACAGCTCTCCAACATGCTATAATAAACCCAAGATCAAAGAGCTGAAACCCGTTCGCTTTCAATCTCTTATTCCACATGAACCGTCCCGGGTTCAAGAGCGTTCTGAGGGTTTGCTCACCGGAGTTCCATGCCACTAAAAGAGCTCGAATCTACGGGAACCCTGGCCTTCGTTGAGGCCGATCCTTCCCCAAACGGCAAATCGAACGGCAGCTATACCGGCGACAACATTAAAGTCCTCGAAGGACTGGAAGCCGTCCGTCTGCGTCCTGCCATGTATATCGGCTCAACCGGTGAGATGGGTCTGCATCACCTGGTCTATGAGGTAGTAGACAATTCGGTCGATGAGGCCCTCGCCGGCTACGCCAGCAAAATCGACGTGATCATTCACGTAGACAACTCTATCACCGTCGTCGATGACGGGCGCGGTATCCCTGTCGACGAAATGACATTGGACAACGGCGAGCGGATGCCGGCAGTTCAAGTGGTGCTCACCAAGCTCCATGCCGGAGGCAAGTTCGACGCTTCGACCTACAAAGTCTCCGGGGGTTTGCACGGGGTCGGCGTTTCCTGCGTCAACGCGTTGAGCGAAGCTTTCGATGTTGAGATCTGGCGCGAGCATACATACGAGCAGGACTATTCGCGCGGCATTCCCACATCGAAGCTGCGCCAGACCGGCACCACGAAGAGACGGGGCACCAAGGTTCACTTCCTGCCTGATCGGTCCATCTTCACGTTCACTGAGTACAACTACGACACATTGGCGCAGCGGCTACGCGAGCTCGCCTTCCTGAATAAGGGTCTCGAAATCACGCTCACCGACGAGCGCACCACCGACCCGAAGACCAGCGAAGCCAAACGCTCAGAGTTCAAATATGCGGGCGGCATCGCCGAGTTCATCAAGCACATTAACCGCGGCAAGCAGGTTCTGCACGACAAGCCGATCGTCATGGAAGGGCTGCGCGACGGTGTCGATATGGAGATCGCTCTCCAGTATAACGACAGCTATTCGGAAACGGTCTTCTGCTTCGCCAACAACATCAACACGGTTGACGGCGGCTCTCACCTGTCCGGATTTAAGACAGCGCTCACCAGGACCATTAACTCGGCGGGCCAGCAGCTCGGCCTCTTCAAGGATGTGAAGGAAAACCTCTCCGGTGACGATGTCCGCGAGGGCCTGGTCGCCGTCATCAGTGTGAAACTCTCGCAGCCCCAGTTCGAAGGCCAGACCAAGGGCAAGCTGAACTCCGACATCGCCGGCACCGTGCAGGCGCTGGTCAACGAAAAGCTGGGCATGTTCCTCGAGCAGAATCCGCCAGTTGCGCGGAAGATCATCAACAAGGCCATTGAGGCAGCCCGCGCGCGTGAGGCCGCACGCAAGGCCCGTGACCTTACCCGCCGCAAGGGCGCCCTTGATGGCGGTGGACTGCCCGGCAAGCTCGCCGATTGCAGCGAACGCCAGCCAGACCGCTGCGAGCTCTATCTCGTCGAGGGTGAATCTGCAGGCGGAACTGCCAAGCAGGGCCGCGATCGCCGCTTCCAGGCGATTCTGCCGCTCAAGGGCAAAATTCTGAACGTGGAGAAGGCCCGCTACGACAAGATGCTGGGTCACGAAGAAATCCGCGCCATGATTACCGCGCTTGGCGCAGGTATCGGCAAGGACGACTTCGATCCCGCCAAGCTGCGCTATGGCAAGATCATCCTCATGACGGATGCGGATGTCGACGGATCGCACATTCGCACGCTGTTGCTGACGTTCTTCTTCCGGCACATGAACGAACTCATTAAGCGCGGCCACGTTTACATTGCGCAGCCTCCGCTTTACCGCATCAAGAAGGGCAAATTCGAGCAGTACATCAAGGACGACCGCGACTTTGTGAAAGTGATGGTCAAGCGCGCTTCCGACGGCATGATCGTCCGCTACGGCGAGAACGCGAGCAAGCTTGAGGGCGCGGCGCTCACCAAATTCATGGGCCAGCTGAACGAGTACCTGGGATTCTTCGAAAAGGTTAACAAGCGCCTGCGCAACGAAGAGATCACTACGCTGCTTGCCCGCAAGGAACTCGTTCGCCGCAGCGACTTTGAAGGCGAGGCCGGTACTCCGCCCGCGAAACTCGTTGCGCTACACAAAGAGCTGGAAAAGATCCAGAAGAAGTATCAGTTCAAGTCGCTCACCCTACCCGTCTTCGACGAAGAGCACCAGACCTGGTCGGTCAGTTTTGCCGATGCGCAGGGAGCCGTGCGCCGCGTCGACTGGACGCTCGCCTCCTCGCCCGAGTATCGCCAGATGATGTCCAAGTACGCACAGATCAAGGATGCGCTGGAGCCACCCTACCTCATCGAGTACGCCTCGAAGGCAGCAGGGACGGCCGATCCGGAAGAGACGGAGGGCGAGACGACAGGTGAAGTCGAAGCCGGCAAGCCCGCGCCCAAACGCTCCGGTCGCGCCGCCCTCGATCCGGTCGAGAAGCAGACCGCGCAGGAGCTTTTCGAATACGTGATCGATCAGGGCCGCCGTGAATACCAGGTGCAACGCTACAAGGGTCTCGGCGAAATGACCTCGACCCAGTTGTGGGAAACCACGATGGACCCCGAACGCCGCACGCTTCTCTCGGTGAAGCTCGAAGACATTGCCGAAACCGAGGCCATCTTCACCACGCTGATGGGCGAAGACGTCGAAGCCCGCCGCAAGTTCATCGAAGAGAACGCGCTGGACGTGAAGAACCTGGATATCTAGGGCATACCCTACGCGGAACCAAAGGGCGCTCATAAGACGCACCATCCTTTGTTGCGCTACCGCCCCCCTCTTTGGTAGGTGACCTCACCCTGAACCAGCACCTGCTGCACGTGGCTGGTGTATTCAAAAGGATCGCCGTCGAATACTACGATGTCCGCGTCCTTGCCTTTCGCCAGCGATCCGGTTCTGTCATCGATACCCAGAATCTTCGCGGCGGAGATCGTAATCGCTCGCAGGGCCGGCTCCGTTCCCAAACCGTTTGCCGCCGCGATGGCGGTCTCAAACAACAGCACGCGGCTCTTCGGAACATACCCTACATAGCCGGTCATAATGGCGATGGGAATCCCCGCCTGTTGCAGGAGGGCGGCATTTTCATAGGTCGCGTTTGACGTCTGCAAATTCTCAAACGGCTGCATGATCGCGCCAACCAGGCAGGGCACGCCGGCCTGTCGAATCTTGTCCCGGATGAGATACCCCTCGGTAACGGATGCCAGCATGTATTTCAAGTGAAACTCCGTGCCGATGCGAATCGCCGTGTCGATGTCGTCGGCGCGATATACGTTGAAGATGGCCGGAGTCTTACCCGACACCACGCCGGCCAGCGCGGCGAGTTTCATATCCAAGGCAGGTCGCTTGCCAGGATCACCCTTCTCCTCTTTCCATCTATCCCATTTCTCCTGATACTGCCTGGCCTGAAGCAGAGCCTCGCGGATCATCTCCGCCGTCTTCATGCGCGTCACCGGAGCCTTGTGATTGCTGCCATAGGTCTCTTTCGGAGTGTCGCCCAGGTTGAACACCATTGCGGAGTTGAGCCGCACCGCCAGCTGATCCACGGTGCGGAACGGCGAATCGGGCCCCGCAGTTTTGAAGATTCCGGCGGAACCCGCAATTGGATTTCTCGGGCCCGGCGTCACCTGCATGGTCGTCACGCCATACGCATTCACGTATTGATAGAGCTTGTCCTCGGGATTGAGGCTGTCGCGCACGTTCACGTCCGCCGTATTAGGGTCGGTCGATTCGTCCTGGTCCTGATCGGCGGGAATGTTGTACGCGCCGGAGATGCCTGTCGAAGTATAGGTGTCGATCAGGCCTGGCGTGACATAGAGACCATGAATCGCCTGATAACCGTTGGGAACAGTGACGCCCGCTCCCGTCTGCACATCCTCAATCTTGCCGTCGCGGATCAGCACCATTCCCGGTCCGCCCTGCGGGCCTGCGTCCATCGTGTAAAGATGGTCCGCGGTTATGGCAAAGCTCTGAGCATGCGCAGGCAGTGCGACGGTGAGCGCCATAGCAACGAGCAGTGATGACGGTTTCACTGCCCACCTCCCTGCAACTGTGGGTAGCGGCTGATTACGTTGAAGCCGCCCGTGGCATAGCGCAGGTCGACGGGATTGCTGCGGTCAAAGACTTTCTCTCCTTCGATCCATGTCTCAAGAACCTTGGTGTACACGCTGAGCGGCGCTCCGCTCAGCACGAGGAAATCCGCGTCCTTGCCGGGCTCGAGGCTGCCCACGCGACTCTGAAGATCGAGCATTTCCGCGGGATAAATGGTTAGTCCCTTGATGGCCGCGTCCTCGCTCATGCCTCCTCGAACGGCCAGTGCGGCCGAGCGCCGCAACAGGCGTGAGTTGGTAATGGGGTCATCGGTGTTGAAAGCCACCTTCACGCCCGCCTTTTCCAGCCGGGCCGGGCAACTGATGCTGAAGTTGATCGTCTCCGGCTTGCCGCCCGGCGCATCGATCATGGTGAAGGTCACGCCGATATGCCGCTTGGCCAGCTCATCGGCAACCAGGCACGATTCCGTCCCGTGATGCACCACCACGCGGTAGTGAAATTCGTCCGCCAGTCGCACTACGGTCATCACGTCGTCGGCGCGGTGCGTGTGGTTGTGAACAATGCGCTTGCCCTCGAGGATCTGGACGACAGCATCCAGGCCGAGATCGCGATCCGGCGCCTTGGCCGTTTTGTCGCCAGCGGATACGGCCTTGTTATAGGCGTCCCATTTGGCTTTGTAATCCTGCGCCTTCTCGTAGATCCCACGCGCCAGGGCGGCTTCCTCCATGCGCGTCATGGGAGCCTGTCCACGAGAGCCGTAGCCTTTGGGGTTCGTCCCGTTGGCCATCTTCATGCCGCCAATCGTGCCCGGAATCAGCATCTGCTCGATCGTCGTTCCGCGCAGTTTTACATACGCGGTCTGGCCGCCCATCACATTGCCGCTGCCCGGCATGATGTTCGCGGTAGTGATGCCGCCCGCGGTCGCCATCCGGATATTGGGATCGGCGGGATCGATGGCATCGAGCGCACGCAGCGCCGGCTGAATGGGGCCGCTCCCCTCATTCGCGTCCTGCGAATCGGAGACCGTCGGGTTGGGGTCGATGCCGATGTGGGAATGAGAATCGACAATGCCCGGCATGACGATCTTGCCGGTAACATCTTTGACGGTAGCGCCTGCCGGAATCTGAAGCTTGCCCTGTTCGCCGACGGCGATGATCTTTCCGCCCTTGATCACCAGGACTCCATGCTCGATCGGCGGCGATGTGATCGACAGAATTCTGCCGCCTTCAATCACCAGGACGTTGTTATCATGGTCCGTCTGCGCCAGAGCCAGCGGAACGAGAGCAATACACGTTGCCGCTCCCAGGCACACAGCCGCCATCAAAACAACTTTCGTTTTCCGCATGCCCACCATCCTGCTTTCGATTGCCCCGCGAGTATACTGCCATTTCACCCGTTTCAATAAGCATCATTTCTTGAGGATGGTTCACGCATCATGCCCGGAACTGTGTCTTCAACTACCATGTCCCCTGCATCCGCAATCTCTCCAAACCGTCGCGCCTTCCTCGCTGTCTCGGCGCGCTTCGGCCTTGCTTCCACGCTGTTTCCCGGAGCGCTGTACACGCTCGCCGCACAAGCCCAGGCAGCGAGCCCCGTTGCCAGCCCGGAATTGCCGAAGATCACGCCCGAGATGATCGATGCAGCGGCGGCGCTTGCCGGCATCACCATCGCAACCGACCAGAAGCAAATGATGCTTGACGGGCTCAACGAGCAACGATCCGGTTACGCGGCCATCCGCAAGCTGCATATTCCCAACAGCGTGCCGCCGGCGTACATCTTCGATCCGCTGCCACCGGGAGCGAAAGTGAGCACGGAGAAGCACGACCCGGTCTACAGCACGGCCGTCGCAACGCTCCCGAAGAACCTTGACGACCTTGCCTTCGCGACGATCCCCGAGCTTGCCGACCTCGTTCGCACCAAAAAAGTCTCTTCGATGGATCTCACGCGGATGTATATCGCACGCCTGCGCAAATATGACCCCATGCTGCACTTCTCGATCACGATCACCGAAGATCGCGCGCTCGCGAAAGCTCGTGAAGCCGATTCGGAGATCGCCGCAGGGAAATATCGCGGACCGCTGCACGGCCTTCCTTGGGGCGCAAAGGATCTGCTCGCTGTGAAGGGCTATCCCACTACATGGGGCGCAGGCGGATTCGAAAAGCAGACCCTCGACGCCGATGCTACCGTCGTCCAGCGCCTCGACGCAGCCGGAGCCGTGCTGATTGCCAAGACCACGCTGGGCGCGCTCGCCATGGGCGACAAGTGGTTCGGCGGACGAACGCGCAACCCGTGGAACCCGAAGCAAGGCTCCAGCGGTTCGTCGGCAGGCTCGGCCTCGGCGACATCCGCCGGATGCGTTGCATTCGCGATTGGCTCGGAGACCCTCGGCTCTATCTCCTCGCCTTCCACACGGTGTGGCGTTACCGGCCTGCGCCCCACCTTTGGATTCGTACCACGCACTGGGGCGATGGCGCTCTGCTGGACAATGGACAAACTCGGCCCTATTTGCCGCGCCGTCGAAGACTGTGCCATCGTACTCACCGCCATCTATGGGCCCGACGGCCAGGACCTGGCCACGCGCGATGCCGCCTTCAACTGGAACGCCGATTTCGATTGGAAATCGCTCCGTGTCGGCTACATCGCGCGCGAGTTCGAGCCCGACAAGCCGCCCTCCCCAACCGAAAAGCAGGCCGAGCCTTCGACGGCAGAAGAAAAGAAGAAGCGGGAGAAGCACGAGCGCGAGATGGCCGCCTACCACGCGCGCCGCGCCTACGACCGCAAGTATGATCTGGCCGCGCTCGACAAACTCCGAACCATGGGCGTGAATCTCATACCTGTCACGCTGCCCGATCTTCCATACGGCGCGATGACGGCACTCCTCACTGCCGAGGCTGCCGCGGCCTTCGACGAACTCACCACCACCGGGCGGGACAAGTTGCTCACCGAGCAAGGCATCGAGGACTGGCCCAACGATTTCCGCATTGCCCGCTTCTATCCGGCGGTCGAGTATGTGCAGGCTAATCGAGCGCGCACGCTTGCTATTCGGCAGGTATCGGAACTTTTCCATCAGGTGGACGTCATCGTCGCCTCATCAAACAGTGACCAGCTCCTCGCCACCAACCTCACCGGACATCCCGCCATCATCGTCCCCAACGGCTTGCGCGGAGCCGACGCGCCCGCACCTCCAGAAATCGACACTGGCGACGACGACCAGATCGGCGGATCGGGCACGCCTGTCAGCATCACCTTCCTCGGCGGCCACTATCAGGACGCAAAGCTATGCGCCTTCGCACGCGCCTATCAGGAGGCGACCGGTTTTCAGAAGCTGCACCCGAAGCTAGCAGCGAGCTCTTAGTCGGCAGTTGCCAGTCCCCAGTTATGAGAAGACACTGCCTCTAACCGGCGACTGAGGACGAACAACTGATAATTTGAATCTATGCCCCTGCTCGAAGCACGCGATCTCTCGAAGAGCTACGGACACGGCGCACTCGTCGTAGCTGACGTCTCCTTCTCCATCGCCCGCGGAGAAACGCTCGGCCTCGTAGGCGAATCAGGCTCGGGAAAATCGACGATCGCGCGTATGGTGCTCGGCCTGATTGAGCCTACGAGCGGCAGCGTGCTTTTCGACGGCCAACCCGTCACGGGAATCTCGCAGCGCACTCTGCGTCCGCTGCGCCGCCGCATGCAGGTGGTGTTTCAAGACCCCTTCGCCGCTCTCAATCCGCGCATGCGCGTGCGCGACATTATCGCCGAGCCGCTTGTGATCCACCGAGCCTGCCCGCGTTCCGAACTGCGCCCCCGCACTGCGAAACTGCTGCGGGCTGTGGGACTCGACGACTCCGCGCTCGCTCGCTACCCGCATGAATTCTCCGGTGGCCAGCGCCAGCGCATCAACATAGCCCGCGCGCTCGCGCTTCGGCCCGATCTCGTTGTCCTCGATGAACCCGTGTCCGCGCTTGACGTCAGCGTCGGGGCGCAGATCGTGAACCTGCTGCGCGATCTGCAGCGAGAGTTTGCGCTCACCTATCTCTTCATCTCGCACTCCATGCCGCTGGTGCGTTATCTCGCCACCAACATCGCGGTGCTCTATCGCGGACGTCTCGTCGAATACGGCCCCAGCATGGAAATCTGTACCGCCCCGCGTGAGGCCTACACGCAATCCCTTCTCGCAGCCACGCCGGAAATCCGCGCCTAGAGAATCGCATCATGCGTCCATCTACAATAAGGGGGTGTACGCGGCCTTCCTTCATCCACAAACCACTTCTAACTATGTTTTGCTCTCGCTCGCGGCCTTCCTCGGCGGGCTCGTGAACTCTGTTGCCGGCGGAGGCGGATTCATCGCCTTTCCCTCGCTGCTCAAGGCCGGCCTGCTGCCTATTGAGGCCAATGCGACGGGAACTGTGGCTCTCTGGCCCGGCCAGTTCACTTCGATCGCCGGCTACCGCGAAGATGTGCGAAAAAATATCCGCCTCGTTCTTCCTGTTGCACTGGTCGCACTCATTGGAGGCTTCACCGGCGCCTACACGCTGCTCCACAACAGCCAGAGTTCATTTCTGCGCCTGGTGCCGTATCTGTTCCTGCTGGGCGCCACCAGCTTTGCCGTCAGCGGACCCGTCTCCCGTGCTGTAAGGCGCCGCATTGAGCATCGCGGACACGGGCACGAGCATGTTGCGCTCATTCCGCTGCTCATTTTGCTCCTGTGCATCTGCTATTACATCGGCTACTTCGGAGCCGGAGCAGGCCTTCTTACTATGACTGCGCTGGCTTTTTGTGGGGTCGAGCGTCTCGCCGAGATCAACGCGCTTAAGGTCGTCATCACGACCACCGCCAACGGCATCGCCGTCATCACCTTCATCATCCACGGAGCCGTCGAGTGGCGCTTCTGCTGGTACATGATGATCGCGTGTGCCATCGGCGGCTACACCGGCGCGCGCAATGCCCGCCGCATCAGCGACAAGATTCTGCGGCCTTTCATCATCGCGCTCGGCTTCACCGTCGCCATCTATTTCTTCCTGCACCGGAACGCGCTCTGATGCACCTGATCGTCTTGCAACTGCCGTCGTGGATGGTTAAACCTCATCGGCTCCATCGCCGCTATCTGCACCACCATTTCATTTGTCCCGCAGCTCATCCGCGTTTATCGGCTCAAGAGCGCGCACGAGATCTCGCTCATCATGTTTCTCGTCTTCTCGTTTGGCGTCTTTCTCTGGCTACTCTACGGCATCTGCATTCGTTCGTTCCCTGTGATCCTTGCCAATGCATTCACGCTCGCGCTGTCACTCGCCATTCTCGCGCTCAAGATCCGCTACGACCGGCGTCGTCGCGCTGGCAATTCTGCGAAAATAGAGAGAGTATGAGCCACGAAGGCATTCGCCTGGTAAGCGCCGAGCAGGCGCGCCGCGAGGAGCGGGAACACCGCGAGCTTCCCCGCGACGCAAAAGAGCCGGTCAAGGTGCGCGTCCATAAGACTGAAGGCACCGGTCTCGAAATTGACTGGAAAGACGGGCACCGCAGCTCGTGGAGCTTCGCCTGGCTGCGGCATGCTTGTCCCTGCGCCACCTGCCACGACGAGCGCGACAAATCCGGCCGCAAACCCGGCGAGCCCAAACCGCAGCCAGCAACGCTGTTGCCTATGTATCAGGCGCCACCGCGGCCCAACGTTGTCACGCCGGTGGGCCGCTATGCGCTCAGCTTCGAGTGGAACGATGGCCACAAGAGCGGAATCTATTCGTGGGATTATTTGAGAAGGCACTGCGTGTGCGAGGAATGCAAGCGCTCGGATCCTTGATTCTTCCGCAAAACCGGAACAACAAGAATCGCGTCCTAATCAGCTCGCATCGAAATCCCATGCAGTCCCATCTTCTCGATGTCGTCACAGTCCTCGCGGCCGGATTGATGACCGGTGTCGAGCTGACCGTGGCAGCGTTCCTGCATCCGACTCTGAGCCGCCTCCCTGATTCCGTGCACGCCTGTGCTGCGCGCGCGTTTGCCAGACTTTTCGGCGGCGTTATGCCGTTCTGGTACGCGTCGGTGCTCTTGCTTTCCGTCATTGAAGTTTGGGTGCATTGGCCACTTGTATCTGCCAGTGCGAGGTTGCTCGCGACGGCATCGACCCTTTGGCTGCTGACGATTCTGTTCACACTGATTTTTCCAGTACCCATCAACAACCGCGTTGCGTCGTGGAATCTCAATGCGCTTCCCGCGGATTGGCGCGAGCAGCGCAGGCGATGGGATCGCTTGCATGCAATCCGCGTTGTGGCGTTGTTGGTGGCTCTGACGTGTCTCGTAACAGGAGTTCTGACCGCTTAGCCTCACTTCACCAACTCATCCAGCCTCGCATCATGCTTGGGGATCTCTGCGTGCGCGCGCCATTCACGTTCAACCAACTCCAGAGCCTCCGACACATCTCGCGCCACCTGGACCAGCCCACGATTCTCTGGCTTGATGAATCCCTGTGCGACGGTTGCATCGAAGAATTGCAGCAACCCGTCGTAGTAGCCGCCCACGTTCACCAGCACGCAGGGCTTCGAGTGGATGCGCAACTGTGCCCCGGTCAGC